>CAIQPV010000337.1 GCA_903873725.1 uncultured Nitrosomonadales bacterium | reverse complement strand
TTTTCATTCAGTTTGCTTTCGTAAGGCGCACGATGTTTTTGAATGAGTGTGTCCATGCCGGGGTCTGCCGCCAGCAGATTGGCAAAGACCGGCAATAGTTTGTAACGGAACCCGGATACCTTGCCAGCCTTGACTTCAAAATCCAGCACGCCGAGAAACTTTCCGTTGGAGCCGGCATTGGTGACCAGCGTGGTACCAGCGGGATTTTTTACCGAGATAGGTATGGGGACACCATCGTGGGTATGACCGCCCAGAATGGCATCCAGCCCGCGCATCCTGGAGGCCAGCTTGAGATCAACATCCATGCCATTGTGGGACAGCAGCACCACTACTTGCGCCCCCTTTTTGCGTGCCTCGTCTATCATGGCCTGAAGATTTTCTTCCTGTATCCCAAAAGACCAGTCAGGAACAAAATAACGCGGGTGGGCAATGCCAGTGTAGGGGAAAGCCTGGCCGATGATGGCTACGGGGATGGCATTGATTTCCCTGATGACGTAGGGCTTGAATATGGGGTCGCCGAAATCCGTAGTCTTGACGTTCTGGGCGACGACATCAATCTTACCCTTCAGCGCGCCATTTTCAGCCTCTATAACCCGCTCGGCGCCATAGGTGCATTCCCAATGCAGCGTCATGATATCCACGCCCAGTTCCAGGCAAGCGTCGATCATATCCTGACCGCGACTCCACATTGCCAGCCCGGAACCTTGCCAGGTATCCCCTCCATCAAGAAGTAACGAGCCAGGGCGAGAGGAGCGGATTTGTTTGACGAGAGTGGCAAGGTGGGCAAAGCCGCCAACCTTGCCGTAGATTCGCGCGGCCTCAGTAAAATTGAGACTGGTGAAGGCATAGGCTTCGGGTGTGCCCGATTTGAGGTCGAAATGCTTGAGCAAGGTTTCGCCAACCAGATGGGGAGGTTGGCCGCTCATGCCGCCGATTCCCAGATTGACGTGCGGCTCCCGGTAGTAGACCGGATTCAATTGTGCGTGGCAATCGGTGATATGCAGCAGGCTGACATTTCCGTAGCGCGGTAGTTCGTACATTCGGGAGGCGCTGTCAGCGGCAAGTAAATCGCTATTGTGCAGCAGAAAACCGCCGGCAGAGGCCATGCCCAGCAATTGCAGGAATTCACGACGGTTCATGCTCATGTGGATTCCCTCCGTTTAAGGATATTACTCTTTATTGACCGGTGATTCAGGATCAAGCAGTAGGGCAACTAAATCCTTGATCTGTGCTTCCGTCAGAATGCCCTTATGACCGAAACGCGGCATGTTGACGCAAAGGCTGTAGGCCTTTGCGTTGTATATGTGTCCGTATACATAATGCTGGAGTTCATCCTCGGTGCGAATTTGTCCGGCACGGGTTTTGCCAAAATTCTTACGAAAATGAAGGAGACTGGGGCCAATGGTGCCATACGCGATTTCCTTGGCTGAAAGTTGATGGCAGTTGTAGCAGTTCCCGCCAGGAATCGCATCCGGCTTGTCGCTCCAGGTCATGCCAACTCCGCTCTGAGCCAATTTTTCACCGGCCTTCCAGTCGCCAAGGAATTTTCCGTCAGAGGGCCATTTGATGGCCTTTTCCTGTTCCGTTTGCATGCGCTCCATGTCGTCTATAGGGGGACTATCGAGAAATCGTGTGCACAATGCCTGCACATTGTCCTGATTGAGACGATCGACCTTGGCAATGCCTTTGTCATGAAAGTCGCGCTTGATGATAGCGACAGCCTTGGCATCCAGTTCCTTATCAGTCTTGTCGGTTGCCTGCACCGTAATGGCGAAGAAAGCCAAGATTAAGGAAATGACTGGAATAGCAAATTTTGTATTCATGTTTATCTTTCTCCTAACGCTTGAGGCCCGGCCCGGCGTAAATCGCATCGTTGGCGTTTGTTGCCATGAACATCGCAAGAGCTATCGTCATCTCCGAAGCATATTCCGGTTCAGGGAAGCGTTGCTGGCGGAAACAGTCATTCAGACGCCACTGAAAGGAACGAAACAGGCCTTGGGAAACACGGTAGGCAGGCCAGGAAACGTAAGCCGCTTGAGAGTCCTTTTTATTGTTGAAATTGGGTAAATCCTGCATGCGAATACGGAGATTGTCCTGTCCATGGCAAGTAGTGCATGCAAAGTCGTAGGGGCCGGCACGGTACGAGAAAATGCGTTTGCCAATTTCGTAAGCCTCCTTTTCCTTGGGGTGCTTGAGCGGGACATTCATCTTCACGCCTTTGGACTGACCGACCACATAAGCCACATATGACTCGATGTCAGGCTTGTAGTTTTCGTTCCCAAACGGCTTTGAGGTAATATCTTTTTCAGGAATGCCCTGCAATGTTGTCATGCAGGTAAGCAAACGCGATTCCAGATCCTGCACACGATCGGTGTCGGGAAAATAGCGCGGCAACTCGGCATAGGCGCCCTTGACGATGCCCTCACCTTTGCCGAGTTCGCATTTTTGCATGCTGGTTTTATTGGGCCCTGAGGGTTTTTTCCACAAGTCTTCGCCGCGCATTTCATCAAACTCGGCAGGGTTGCCATCGCTGATCATCTCCCGATATTTCGCAATTTCATCCGAGGCGCTGCCATCGGCCAAAGCGTCTGAACAATATGTTGCAAGCGCAAAAATAAAGATTGCGCACTTCCAGGTGTGAGTGTTCATGTGTTTCCTCTGCATGAAAGACCAATTCTGTTTACGGTCAATGTGAATCGTTAATAGAGGCTCCCTTAACTGATTTCCACTTCGTCGGAACGTGTGTCGCCCTTGTTATCAATCCAGTTAACCAAGATTTTATCTCCCTGAACTCCCCCTTTGAATCGAAATACCAAGTAGGGATTTTTGGAAACTGCCGTGCCGAACTGACCTTCCAACACCGTTTTTCCATTATGCAACGCCTTTAGTTCGGTAATGTGCCAAGCCGGTACCAGCTTGCCGTCAGCATCCTTGCGCAAGCCGGTTTCCATTTCGTGCTGCATAAGAACTTTGACTTCAGTTACGCCTTCCTGGACGGAAGCGCGGATTCTCATTGGATTGCCCATGATTACTTTTCCCTTAAATGTCCGTGTATATTTCAGCCACCACAACCGCCAGCGGTGACTTTGACTTCCTTTGTGGCTCGATAGAACTTCCCGTTGGCCTTGACCAAAGCAATAACTGAGGAGGTTTCTCTCATCTTGACGCGCGTAGTGACGAAGCTTTCTGTTCCATCGGGAAAGACAAAGTTCGCGGCCAGCACGTTGGGGTTCTTTTCTACCAGAATGTAAATCTGCTCTGTGTGTTCCAGAAAGCTCGCTACCGACACTGGGACTACAGCGCCGTTTTCAGCGATTTCAGGTACGGTCAGGTGTACAGACAGATTGCTTTCAGGAGTCACCACCCCCAGGGCATCCAAAGTTTCAGCCATTGATTTGGCATCGAAAGCAGATGCTTCATATTTTGCCCACGCCATTCCGGGCCGAATTAATCCGATCGCAGTGAAAAGCCCTAACAGCCCGAGGCCACCACCTGTTTTGAGTGCCTTGCGGCGTTCCATATTTATCAAATTACCTCCTGCATTGTAAAAACTTGCCCAAATTTTTTGATGCGCCATAAATTGCATAGTGGCCAGCACCTAATTTAATCAAATAAACGCCACTTGTAATACAACCTCACTGATCGCTACCAATTCGTTTTTGCAGGGATTCAACGGCAATTTTGTCAGTGCTGTAAATGTTTTGCTCGTCAATGGCCTTAATGATGCCTGTGCGCTCCATTACATCCAGTACCTGCATTTTCAGCCCGCTGAATACCAGGGTGATTCCACTTTCACGAAGATGCCGGGCAAGACTTGATATTATTTCCACCCCTGATCCATCAAGGTGATTGATGCCATGTCCGGCAATTAAAATATATTTGGCATCCGGATTGTTGCGCATCAATTTCAAGACGGCATCTTCAAAATAGGCAACATTAAAGAATAGCAGTGACGAGTCGAAACGAAGCGCACCAATCTGAGGGGGTAATGAGGGGAGATTGAATCGTCCCGCGTCGCGTAATGTCCCATCAGGGTGAAGTCCAATCGTGACTATGATCCTTGGCCTCATGCGACGGTATAAAAACAAAACCAGTGACAAGATTATGCCGGTGAGAATGCCGTTTTGAATATTGGGAGCAAAGAGCAAGGTGGAAAAAAAAGTGGCGATGGCAGCGCTGCCGTCATCTTTGCTTGCCTGCCACGCGTATTGAATGCTCTTGAAGTTTACCAGATTTGCCACTGCCATCATGATCATCGCGGCCAAAACGGGTTTGGGCAAGTGGTACAGGGCGCCGGTAAAAAACATCAGCGTCAGTAGTACAAAACTGGCGCTGACGAGTGATGAAAGGCCGGTTCTGGCATTAGAAGCGAGGTTGATTGCCGAACGGGAAAAGGATCCGCTGCACGGCATCGATTGGCAAAATGCAGCAGTAACTTTTGCAAGTCCCTGCCCAATCAATTCCTGATTTTCGTCCCAACGTGTCCGGGTTTTCATGGCAATCACTTTACAGCTCGACATGGCTTCCACAAAACTGATCAGCGCCACCACGAACGCTGCGGGTAGTAGATCCCGTATTGCCGCCCATTCAAAGGAGGGAACGGTCAGGCTGGGTAAGCCGGTCGGAATTTCTCCCACAACCCTGCCTCCATGCGCCGCAAATCCAACAAGATAACTAACCCACGTAAGAAATCCGACAGTAATCAATACACCCGGCAGCTTGGGAAAGACTTTCTTGAAGAAATAAAGTAATGCGAACGCAACCAGGCCAAACGCCAGAGACATGCCATGCAATGAATCGAAATTCAGCAAAACATTCCAGGTGTCCACCAGTAGATGTTTACTCTGTTTTATGGAAATTCCAAGGAAAGCGGGAATCTGGGAAATAGCGATAATGAGAGCCGCAGCATTGATGAAGCCCATCAGTACTGGATGAGAAAGAAAGTTAAGCAAAACACCCATTCGCGCCAGACCAAATCCAATCTGGATCAATCCCGAAATCAATGCAAGCAAAATTGCATACGTGTAAAACTGTTCCGAACCTGCTGCTGCCAAGGGAGCGATGCTTGCCGCAGTAAGCAGGGATGTCATTGCAACCGGTCCGGTAGACAGGAGCGCAGAAGAGCCGAATAGTACGCCTATGATGGTGGGAATGAAGGATGCATACAGCCCGTAGTATGGGGGGACTCCAGCCAATTGTGCATAGGCCAGTGCCTGGGGAATGGCAACGAGTGAAACGGTGATGCCGGCGATAATATCCTCCCTGATGGATTGTGCAGTAAAGCGCTGCCAGCCAAGGAATGGAAAAAATCTTTTGAGGAGCTCAAGTCTCGATAGAGTGGTATCGCCCGAATCTGTATGGGTCACGAGAAATCCTCTTTTCTCAATGGTATATCAAGTACAAGCCATCATGTTGTGCTGAATGCAGCATCGTTAAATACCCTGATAGTACAAGTTCTGCGGATGATTGGCCTGGGCAAAAAAGAACCAGCGCTCAGCCAGCAGGCCGATATATTGCATTATAAATGCGACAAGCAATACAGAAGGGGCAGTCATTGCCGCAGCGAGAAGTGCCAGCGGAACAAAAAACACCATCACTAAAAATGCAGGCTTGAGTGCGCGCATAAATGCAAGGCTCTTGCCGTGGAAAAATTCGCGCGTATTAAACGAACCGCCCATTGCGCCCTGCGCCTTTTGGACGATACGCGGGTGTTTGATGCCGATTGCTGTACGCATTGAAGATTTCGGTTTGATGCGTGCGTTACGAATCAGGGAAGCAGTGCGGGTGATAAAAGCAAGCAGAGTTATGATTATCGCCCAGCCAGCGTAGAAGCCCGACATCTGGGGGGCGTCCACAGCCGAGAAGGCTCCCGCCAGCACGAAACCGGATGAACCTCCCAGAAGGATATAGTTGATGACCGTCAGCGGCGTATGCCATTCCTGCAAGAAGCGCAGACAGGCATAAATCATTGCCGTACTGACGAAGAGAGCGAAGCAGAGCAAGGTTCCCAGCGCACCAAGAATGATCGTGGCATCCACGGCACGGCTCCCGGGTAATTCAAACAACGGCGTGCGCCAGTCAAACCAGTGCGCTGTGCCATAAAGGAATACCATGCCCATGAATGCAGGCAGCACGATCACTTCACGTGACAGCCAGGAGGTGCGCCATTGAGTCGCTGTGCGCCATGCACGTTCCGGATGGCCGAGATGAAAGAAAGAGGCGATCAATCCGGTGCACAGGAATGCCAGTGCCAGAATGCTTCCGGCAGCATAAAAAGAACGGCTGTCCTGCGCGGGCAGCAGATCAAAGAAGGAATAAAGTTGACCGGTGTAAAGGGCGAGAAATAACCCTTGACCGGCACCGATCAGGGTAGTGAGAAAAATGACAGAGAAAGCGGGCTTCATGTTTTGGTCCTGTTACCAACTGGTGACGTCGTCAAGCGTGGGTTCCTGTCTTGACGGTTTCGGCAGCTTGCCATCCACCTTTAGCGGATTATCTGCGCGCACCAGTTGATCCTCGCGTATGGTGATGGTGCTCTTGCGACGCGGCAGATAATGGTTGGCAGGTTGCGTGCCCCATTCCGGCATCAGCGCATAACCGCCGCTTTCACGGATTGCACGTGACACGACCGAGTCGGGATCATGAACGTCGCCGAACAGGCGCGCACTGGTCGGACAGGCCAGAACGCAAGACGGACGACGATCCCTCTCGGGCAGAGTGGTGCTGTAAATGCGGTCCACGCACAGCGTGCATTTCTTCATGACTTTCTGCTGCTCATCAATTTCGCGGGCACCATAAGGGCACGCCCAGGTGCAGTATTTACAGCCGATGCATTTGTCATAGTCAACCAGCACAATACCGTCTTCCTTGCGCTTGTAGGACGCGCCGGTCGGGCACACCGGCACGCAAGGTGGATCTTCGCAGTGCAGGCAGGATTTGGGAAAATGCACGGTCTCGGTTTTTGGATATTCTCCCACTTCAAAGGTTTGCACGCGGTTGAAGAACGTGCCTGTCGGTTCTGCATCGTAAGGGTTGGTGTCGCACAACGGGCCTGCTGCGCCGGAGGTGTTCCATTCCTTGCAACTGGTTACGCACGCGCTGCAACCCACGCAAACGTTAAGATCAATAACCAACGCGAGTTGGGTCATTTTTTCTTGCCCCCCGCAAAATAGGCCAGCCAATCGCCAAGGAAAGGCTTGGTTCCGGGATAGGGTTTCATCGGTTCGAATTGCGGCGAAGTTTGTTCCGGCTCACCCGGAGCTGTGGGGTAAATACGTACCCGCACATCGAACCAGGCGGCCTGTCCGGTGATGGGGTCGGAATTGGAAATCGTTCCCCGGCTCATGTCCTGTCCTTTCGCAAATTCTCCTGCAGAAGAGAAAGGGAGTTCTTCTGAAATAAGGTGGTTGAGCAAAAATCCTTTTTGCGATTCGTTGGCGCGCGGTGTCAAGTTCCATGCTCCGGCAGCCTTGCCAATGGCATTCCATGTCCACACGGTATCCGGTTCGACCGCTTCGGAGTGGCTGCACATGCAGCGCACTTTGCCCCATTGCGACTCGACCCACATCCAGCCGCCGTCTTCTATGCCTGCCGTCTTGGCGGTGGCTGAGTTGACGTAGAGATAGTTGTGGGCATGGATCTGTCGCAGCCAGGCGTTCTGCGAATCCCATGAATGGTACATCGCCATGGGGCGTTGCGTTATCGCGGCAAGGGGATACTTGTGCCGGTCGGTGATCTGCGTCTCCAGCGGCTCATGATAGAACGGCAAGGGATCGAAAAATGTCTCGACACGTTTTTTCAGGTGCTCGGGCGGTTTGCGCGAGATGCCTTTTCCCTGCGCCGATAAACGGAATGTTTGCAGCACTTCCGAGTAAATATGGATCAGGATCGGATCGGCATAGCGCGTGATGCGGTTGCGTTGCGACCACTCCAGATAACCCTTGTTCCAGTTGCGCATGTACTGGTAGGAAAGCGGCAGCTCATAGTGGTGGACGCAGTTGTTGGCTTCATACATTTCGAGCTGGCGCGGATTCGGTTCGCCGCGCATGGATTTTTCGCCGCCAAGGCCGCGCCAGCCTGAGAGGAAGCCGATGCCCGAGCCGGGTTCGGTTTCATAGTTGACAATGAAATCGGGATAGTCGCGGAATTTGCGTGTGCCGTCTTTCTTGACGAAGGCCGGAAGTTTGAGGCGCGTGCCGAGTTCGATTAACACTTCCTGAAAAGGTTTGCATTCGCCCTTGGGCGGGAAGATCGGAACGCGTATCGCATCCACCGGGCCGTCGAATTCAGAGATGGGCCGATCCAGCATGGACATCACATCATGACGTTCGAGATAGCTGGTGTCGGGCAGGATCAGATCGGCGAACGCCGTCATTTCCGACTCGAAGGCATCGCACACCACCAGAAACGGAATCTTGTATTCACCGTGCTCATCCTTGTCGGTGAGCATCTGGCGCACGCTCACCGTATTCATGGAGGAGTTCCATGCCATGTTTGCCATGAAGATGAGCAGCGTATCAATCGGATAAGGATCGCCGCGCCATGCATTGGTAATGACATTGTGCATCAAGCCATGCACGGCCAGCGGATGTTCCCAAGAGAATGCCTTGTCTATACGGACAGGTGTGCCATCGTCATTCACAAACAGGTCGTCCGGTTCCGCAGGCCAGCCCAGCGGCATGCCGTCCAGAGGCATATTCGGCTTGATCGCCAGCGGCGTGTTCGGTGTTTTTGCGCACGGCGGAATGGGGCGCGGAAATGGCGCTTTGTGGCGGAAACCACCGGGTCTGTCTATAGTGCCGAGCAACGACATCAATATCGCCAGCGCACGGATAGTATGGAAACCATTGGAGTGGGCAGCCAATCCGCGCATAGCGTGAAATGCCACGGGGTTACCGGTGACGGTGTCGTGTTCCTTGCCCCAGGAGTCGGTCCAGGAAATTGGCAGCACTACTTTCTGGTCGCGTGCGGTAACGCCCATTTCATAGGCAAGGCGGTGGATAGTCGTGGCAGGGATGCCGGTAATTTTTGCCGCCCAATCTGGTGTGTAATCTTTTACCCGCTCATGCAAAAGTTGGAATGAAGGTTTGACCGGCGTGCCATCGTGGAGTTTGAATTCGCCAAACAGAAACGGGTCGGCGCCTTCGGTGTGCGTAATCACCGGACGATTGCTGATACGATCCCACCACAGTTTGTTTTCAGGATCGAAACAGCCTTCTTCTTTGGGCACTTCGGAACGCACGAACATGCCGTACTCGTCATGGACTTCGTCCAGATTTACCAGTTCGCCCGCATTGGTGTAGCGTGCAAGAAATTCGCGGTCATACAGTCCCATCGCGATAATCTCGTGGATCAGCGCAAGCATCAGCGCGCCGTCGGTACCGGGTTTGATCGGCACCTATTCGTCGGCGATGGCCGAATAGCCGGTGCGCACCGGATTGATCGAAACGAAACGGCCCCCGTCGCGCTTGAATTTGGATATGGCGATCTTGAGCGGATTGGAGTGATGATCCTCGGCCGTACCTATCATGATGAACAGCTTGGCACGATCCAGATCGGGGCCGCCGAATTCCCAGAATGAGCCGCCTATAGTGTAGATCATTCCGGCGGCCATGTTGACCGAGCAGAAGCCGCCATGTGCAGCATAGTTGGGAGTACCGAACTGGCGAGCGAACATGCCGGTCAGTGCCTGCATCTGGTCGCGTCCGGTGAACAGAGCGAATTTTTTCGGATCGGTGCCACGAATTTTCCCCAGCCGTTCGGCGAGAATGGAGAAAGTTTCTTCCCAGCTTATTTCCTCGAACTCGCCCTCGCCGCGCTCTGCACCCTGCTTGCGTCTGAGCGGCTTGGTCAATCGCGCGGGCGAATACTGCTTCATGATGCCGGACGAACCCTTGGCACAAATTACGCCACCGTTCAACGGATGATCGGGATTGCCGTCTATATAGCGCACCTCGCCATTGCGCAGATGGACGCGGATACCGCAACGACACGCGCACATATAACAAGTCGTAGTGCGTGTTTCGGTCGTTGCGTCGGGCAACTGCGGCGCAATAGGATCGTGCAACGGGGTTGAGGACATACGGCAAGTCAGTCTGGTCGGGGTACGAAGTATGCGGAGTGGACGCTTTGCCTTCCATAGCCGTGATGAGGGGGGGTTATATAGCCCATAAGGGGTATGGTCAGCAACCCATCAGGGGTATCGCTGTTTAATGTCAGATGCTCTAGTGTATGCGCCATTAAAACTTTGTGGGTAAATTCATGCCTCTGGTCAATCCTCATGGGGGGGAAAGCCTCAATCCACGCTTGCTAGAAGGAGCATTACTAGCCGCAGAACGTGAACGTGCACTTACGCTCCCGGTTCTGAAGGTCAGTTCGCGCGAGAAGGGCGATTTGGTCATGCTGGGCATCGGCGGTTTTACGCCACTGGACGGTTTCATGACCCACGCCGACTGGCAGGGTGTATGTGACGGTATGAGAACGGCCAGCGGGCTGTTCTGGCCGATTCCCATTACACTTTCCACGGATCGGGCTACTGCCAATTCCATCAAGACCGGCGGCGATGTTACATTGCTTGATCCGGATGATGGCAGCGTTATCGCCACGATGAAGGTCACCGAAAAATACTCCATAGACAAAGCGCACGAATGTGCGACGGTGTTCGGCACCACCGACCTCGAACATCCCGGCGTCAAAATGGTTATGGAGCAGGGTGAGGTCAATCTCGCAGGGCCGGTCAAGGTGCTTTCACAGGGCGGGTTCCCGGAAAAATACGGCACGTTGTTCATGTCGCCGCGCGAGACGCGCAACTTGTTCGAGGCACTGGGCTGGAGCAAGGTCGCGGCATTCCAGACACGGAATCCCATGCACCGTTCGCACGAGTATCTCGCCAAAGTGGCGATAGAAGTTTGCGACGGAGTGTTGATCCATTCGCTGCTCGGAAACCTTAAGCCCGGCGACATTCCCGCCGATGTTCGCACTCACGCGATTGCCGCGCTGACCGAGTTTTACTTCGTCAAGAAGACCATAGTCCAGGCAGGTTATCCGCTGGATATGCGCTACGCCGGACCACGCGAAGCTCTGTTGCACGCGGTCTTCCGCCAGAACTACGGCTGCTCGCACCAGATCGTCGGACGTGACCATGCCGGCGTAGGCAGCTACTACGGCCCGTTCGATGCACACCACGTTTTTGACCAGATACCCAAGGGCGCGCTGGAAACACAAGCTCTCAAGATAGACTGGACATTCTGGTGCTACAAGTGCGGCGGCATGGCTTCAGCGCGCACCTGCCCGCATGGCGAAGAAGACCGCCTGCTGCTTTCCGGTACCAAGTTACGCAAGATGTTGTCAGAAGACAGCGAGGTTCCGGCAGAATTCAGCAGACCAGAAGTGTTGGAGATACTGCGCGCTTATTACGCAGGAATCGCCACAAACGAAAGAGTTGAAGTGAAATTGAGCGGACATTCCGGACGCTGAGATTTGAGTTTCGTTCCCTATCCCTGCCAAGGGGATAGGAGCGGGTGATTTATTTTTTAACTGGAGGAGTCAAGAAATGCCAACCTTTGTACGTACCGAAAAATGTGATGTCTGCAAGGGACAGGATAAAACTGCCTGCATGTATATCTGTCCGCACGATCTGATGAAACTGGACAAGGATGGTTCCGAAACCGGTCATGCAATGAAGGCCTTCAACCAGGAACCAGAGCAATGCTGGGAATGCTATTCCTGCGTCAAGATTTGCCCGCAGAGCGCCATCGAAGTGCGTCACTACGCGGACATCGTGCCACTGGGCGGATCGGTGCAACCGTTGCGCGGTTCCGACTCCATCATGTGGACCATCAAGTTCCGTAACGGCAATATGAAACGTTTCAAATTCCCTATCCGAACCACTTCAGAAGGTTCCATCGATCCCTACGGCGGCAAGCCGATGCCCAAGATGGACGAACTCACAGTGGACGGCGTGTACACCAAGGCAGTGATGGGCGGTTTCCGCGCAGGCAAGCCGGAAGAACTGATTCGCCTAAATAAATAATCTAATCATAGGCAACCCAATTAACCAAACGGAGCAAAAAAATGTCTGAAGGAACTTTTGGAAATCCCCGAATCATCGAAGAAGAACTCGATATCCTGTTGATCGGCGGTGGCATGGCTTGTTGCGGCGCAGCTTACGAAATGATGCGCTGGGCAGAGGCTGTTGAAGCAGAGACAGGTACTAAACTTAGAATCAAACTGGTGGACAAAGCTGCCATGGATCGTTCCGGCGCCGTTGCGCAGGGTCTTTCCGCCATTAATACTTACATCGGCTCCGAGCAAGACCCGGCCGACTACGCGCGCATGGTCTCCAACGACCTGATGGGTATCACCCGCGATGACCTGGCTTACGACGTAGGCCGCAATGTGGACGACTCGGTGCATCTTTTCGAAGAGTGGGGCCTGCCGATCTGGAAGACCGATGCGGATGGCGTGCGTCATGATGGCGCGGATTCCATCAAGGAAGGATTGCCTTTGCTGAAAGACGGCGGCAAGCCGGTACGTTCAGGCAAATGGCAAATCATGATCAACGGAGAGTCCTACAAGTGGATCGTTGCCGAAGCTGCCAAGAAAGCCTTGGGTCTGAGCCGTATCGAAGAACGTATTTTCATCGTCAAGTTGATCAACGACAAGAATGATCCAAGCCGCATTGCCGGTGCGGTAGGCTTCTCGGTGCGCGACAACTCCATTCACATCTACAAAGCCAAGTCGATTCTGCTTGCTGCCGGCGGTTGCGTGAACCTGTTCCGCCCCCGTTCCGTGGGTGAAGGCCAGGGACGCGCCTGGTATCCGGTATGGAATGCGGGTTCTACCTATGCGATGGCTGCAGAAGCCGGCGCGGAAATGACCATGATGGAAAACCGTTTTGTTCCCGCCCGTTTCAAGGATGGTTATGGCCCGGTCGGAGCATGGTTCCTGTTGTTCAAGGCCAAGGCCACAAATGCCTATGGCGAAGACTACATGGTCAAGAACAAGGAGATGTTGAACGACTACCCTCCTTACGGCCAAGCTGCGGTTCCCGCCTCCTGCCTGCGTAATCACCTCATGTTGAAAGAGATGAAAGAAGGCCGTGGCCCGATTTATATGGACACCGTTACGGCGCTCGCCAAATTGAGAGAAACACTTACACCCAAGGAAGTGAAACATCTTGAGGCGGAAGCCTGGGAAGACTTTCTCGACATGTGTATCGGCCAGTGCGGAATCTGGGTCGGTGAAAACATCGAGCCGGAAAAGAAGATGTCCGAACTGATGCCAACTGAGCCGTACCTGCTCGGCTCCCACTCCGGTTGCTGCGGTATCTGGGTATCCGGTCCGACCGACGTTGGCGCCCCGACTGCTGCCGATCCTGAAGAAGAAGGCGTACCGGCCCACCTGCCGCGCGGCTGGAACTGGGGCTATCGTTCCATGACCACGGTCAAGGGCTTGTTCACCGCCGGTGACGGCGTGGGCGCATCGGGCCACAAGTTCTCTTCCGGTTCTCACACTGAAGGCCGTTTGGCTTCCAAGGCAATGGTCAAATACGCACTCGACAATAAGGATTGGAAAGTTGAGCTTGATACCCCTGCCGCACAGTTGGCCGAAGAAATTTACAGGCCGGTGCGTAACTTCCTGGAGCACAAAAATTACACCACAGCCATCGACGTGAACCCGAACTACATCGTGCCGAAGATGCTGCAAATGCGTTTGCAGAAGATCATGGACGAGTATGTTGCCGGTGTTGCGACCTACTACAACACCAACGACAAGATGCTGGCTGTGGCAGAAGAGAAGCTGGAAATGCTGAAGGAAGACTCTTTGAAGATGCGTGCGAAAGACCTGCATGAACTGCTGCGCGCATGGGAAAATTACCATCGCATCATCACTGCCGAAGCGCACATGAAACACATCCAGTTCCGTGAAGAGAGCCGCTATCCGGGCTTTTACTACCGCACCGACAAGAACTTTGTCGATGAAAAGAACTGGCACTGTTTTGTGAATTCGATTTACGACAAGCAAACCAAGAAGTGGACCTGCTTTAAACGCAAGCATGTGGATTTGGTGGATAAATCCAAGCTGTTCAAAGCTGCTGCACCTCATTAAGCTGTAGCAACGGGGTTTGAATGGCAGAATCGGGCATCGCGAGATGCCCGATTTTTTCCACCATCATAACCTGACCAAGGAAAAAGTAATGGACACTTACATGGCATCCGACCTGCCTTTTCACGAGAGCCCGGTAGTGCCCGAGATGTGCGAAGGCAGCAAGACAATACGCTTCCGCTGCCGCAAAGGTATAGCTTGTTGGAACGCCTGTTGCAGCAACATAGACATCTCACTCACGCCCTACGATATCCTGCGGCTGAAGCAACTTCTGAACCTTACGTCCGGCGAATTTCTCCGGCAATATACCGTACCTTACGAACTGGAACAGGGCGGCATTGCGGGGGTGAAATTGCGTCCGGTAGAGAACGGCACGGCATGCCGCTTCATGACTGCGGAAGGGTGCAGCGTGTACGATGAACGCCCGACCTCCTGCCGCTATTATCCGGTGGCGTTGTTGTCCATGCGCAGGCAGGACGAATACACTGACATTCGTTCCTACGCATTGGTAAAGGAAGATCACTGTCTGGGCCACAACGAACCCAGAGAGCTGACCATAGACGAGTACCGCCACGAACAGGGCGTAGAAGAATACGACGAACTGGCGCGCGGCTGGCGCCAGCTTATTCTCAAGAAAAAATCTTCCGGTCCCAGCGTGGGCAAACCATCGAAGTCCAGCTTGCAGCTTTTCTTCATGGTCTGCTATGACGTTGACCGCTTCCGCAGTTTCGTGGTGAGCGAAGGCTTCAACGAACTTTATGATCTGGACACGGAAGAAACCATAGAAATCCTGGGCGACGATACCAAACTGATGCTGTTCGGTTTTCGCTTTCTCAGGCAAGTTCTGTTCGGTGAAAACACTATCCCGCTGAAACAGGATGCTGCCACCAAACGCATGGTGCGCTATCAGGAAAAAGTGCAGCGTATGGAACAGGAAGCGGTTCAGCGGCGCATGGCGGAACAGGACGAGATGTACGAAAATCAGGAAGATTGATTATTTTATAAAGAGGAAACATTATGAACATAATAAAAAATTTATTTTTGGCAGCCATGCTGCTGTTCAGCGCAGGGCATGTATTGGCCGATGATGAAATACTCAAACCTTTCGTATTGGGATCGAAAGGGCCGGGCACGCTAGAGCAAAAAACTGAAGCGGCAAAAGCGGCTCTGGCCGCCAATGGATTCACCGTGGTAGGCGCTTATCCTCCCTACCCCGATGCGGAAGTCATTGTTGTGACCAATGACGAATTGAAGAAAAATGCCGCCGACTCAGAACATGGTGGTTTCGGCGCAATCCAGCGGGTGAGTCTGACCAAGGTTAAAGATGAAATCCAGGTGAGCTACACTAATCCGATTTACATGGCCGACGTCTATCGCATGAAAGGCGATCTCAAGGGTGTGCGCGCCAAGCTGGAAGCCGCGCTGGGCAAGGTAGAGGATTTCGGTGCACAGGGCATGACTGCAAGCAAGGCACGCAAATACCATTACATGATAGGCATGGAATACTTCACCGATCCCAGCTTGCTGGCCAGTTACGGTAGTCACGATGAGGCGGTAAGTGCTGTCGAGAAGGGGCTGGAGGCCGGCAAAAACGGCGTGGGCAAGGTATACCGGGTGGACGTTCCGGGCAATCAGGAAGTGCTGTTCGGGGTCCGCATGAAGGGCGCGACGGAAGCGCAAAAATACATGGACGACAAATTCATCATGAGCGAAATTGATTTCCGCGACATCAAGTCTACCGCCCACTTGCCTTACGAAGTGCTGGTCTCCGGCAAGGATATCTACGCGCTCTATGCCCGTTTCCGCATCGCCATAGATTTCCCCGATCTGTCCATGATGGGTAATAACAGTTTCATGAATATCATGAGCACACCTGAGGCGATCCGCAAAACATTACAGCAGGCTGTCAGTCCGTAGCAGGGCACGGGGGCGAATCGTCGGCGACAGCCCCCTTGTTTCACACAATGGTGTTGGGAGTGCCGTTTTGTGAACTACTGTTTTTTGCCATTCACATAAGTTGCCACAACTCTGCCATTACTATCAAGTTCTACGCCGTTGGTAAACATACCACTCGCAAAATCTCCCACGTAGCGGGCACCACGCGCTGACGTAAAGATGCCTTTGCCAATTATCTTGCCATTCACGATATCTCCTTCGTAGCGATCCCCGCTTGACCAGGATTTGATGCCTTTGCCGGTTTGCTGGCCGTTTATCCAATCTCCTTCATAGCGCTCTCCATTGGGCCATGTAAATGTGCCTTTGCCGGTTTGCTGGTCGTTCGCCCAGTCACCTTCATAGCGCTCACCTTCCCACTGTCCCTTTCCCCAAGTCATGGTACCTTTGCCATTTCGCCGACCGCTCGCAAAATCTCCGTCGTAACGATCCCCATTAGACCATGTAAATGTGCCTTTGCCGGTTTGCTGGTCGTTCGCCCATTCACCTTCGTAGCGATCACCATTTGACGAGGTATAGATACCTTTTCCGTTCCTTTTGTTATCAACGACATCCCCTTCATAGCGCCCATGGGGGTAAGTTAGAACGCTCCTGACAGTTTGAGTTTGAGGGCTTGTGTCTTTTCCGGGTTCAAGTTCCGCTATTTGCTGCGCTACCGCTTTGGTGCCGTTCACGTAAGTCGCCACCACAGCACCACTGCTATCCCGTTCGACACCGTTTGAAAAAATGCCTTTGACAAAATCACCTTCATAGTGATTTCCATTAGGCCACGTGTAGGTGCCTTTGCCGGTTTCATGGTTGTCCACCCAGTCTCCCTCGTACCGATCACCATTCGCCCACCTGAAGGCGCCCTTGCCTGATTTTTGGTCGTTTAGCCAACTCCCTTCGTAATGGTCCCCATTTGACCATGCGTAGATACCTCTGCCGGTTATCTTGCCGTTCACAAAATCCCCTTCGTAACGGTCTCCATTGGATGACGTATAAATGCCTTTGCCGGTCCGTTGATTGTTTATCCAATCCCCAGCATAGCGATCACCATTTGCCCATGTAAAAGTGCCTTTGCCGGTTTGCTGGTCATTTACCCAGTCACCTTCATAGCGATCCCCATTGGAGGTATAGATGCCTTTGCCGGTCCGTTGGTTGTTTACCCAATCCCCAACATAGCGATCACCATTTGTCCATGTAAAAGTGCCCTTGCCGGTCTTTTGGTCGTTTATCCAGTCGCCGTCGTAGCGGTTTCCATTTGGCCACGTATAGATGCCTTTGCCGGTCCGTTGGTTGTTCACCATATTTCCTTCGTAGCGAGCACCATCTGATAACGTGATTATCTTAACCGGGTTATCAGTATTGGCAGTCGATGGAACAACGTCCGTGCCGGATGCGTCGCTATTTGCCATTGCCTCCAGGCAGCCAGCACAGAACAATCCCAACAAGATGAAAAAATGGACAATGAGTGAACGCATGTTTAACCTTGACCCCGTATTCGTATATCTTTATAACCTGACAACAAGCTTAATGGATTGCCTGGGTTGAATAGCATTCGCTCCGCCCTGATTTGCGGCAAGAACCCTCAGGACAGTAACTTCCCCGCAGATGCCTTTGGTGCGAACTTCCTATTTGTTGTGACTATTTTTCTCCTTCATGCATAACCTTATCTTGTCCAGAACACTGGACGGCTTGATCGGTTTGACCACGAAACCGGAGGCGCCCTTTTGAAGGGCTTCATTTACCTTGTCCATGGTTGATTCACCGCTTACCATTAACACCATAACTGATGGATTGGCCTTGCGTATTTCTTCCAAAGCTTGCAAACCATCCATTTTGGGCATGTTGATGTCGAGCAATACTATATCCGGTTTAAGTTCCACGCATTGTATGACGGCATCAGCGCCATTCGACGCCTGACCAACTACACGGTACTCTTCACTGCGCAGAATGAACTTCAGCAGCTCCATCGTTACCCTGTCGTCATCTACCACCATCACTGAAGGTTTTTTTGATGCCTCCATATTGTTCATCCTTTCCGCTTGATGATACCGATTCAAACGTTTTTTATATGCGAGTTGAATGTGCAGAGCATGATTCGAACCCACTCCCTTAAGCAACAGGTCGGAAAATCATCAACATCCCATGTGGCAAATAAATTACGATACAGGTTAAGTGATTCCGTAAAAATCAGGTGCATGAACAACTACAAAAAACTTCCGCGTCTAGCCGGAGAAAGAAACAGGTTTTCCATTTTCCGGCAGTAGCGGGGAATTTAACGGCTACGCTTTCTTTCGAAATGGATTTTCAGGTTTATATACCAGAGTGCGTTGATCACATTGTATTGTATCGAATTGCATAACGCCATGCGATTAAACAATCAATCAACCCCGGTTTTCACACGTGCCTGAAGCAGCAGTCGATTCTGGTTGGGCTCATAATTACTTAACTTCGCCAAGAATCATCGTGGAAATACTGCGTAGGGATTGCGCAATTCCGAACCTGTCACCTGAATATGACTTGCTGGCATATAATCTACCCTGGCGGACTTTGCAAATGGCTCTCACTGTTAATGAGACACGCCACGCATGTTTTCAACTTTCCTGTCCTCTGGTGGAACTATTTCCCATTCGACCAGAATAGGAAAAGTCGCTGGTTATCCAGCATGCTGGGCAAAAATAGCAAGCGGGTCGCGACAATGACTCGTTGCGAACGGCACCCATTATTTTTTTCTGATCAATCGAAATTATTATGTCATCAAACTTAAAGGCATCTCCAGAACTGGAAGTGGATATTGAATTAATCCGCAGGCTGGACAAGAATGGGCCACGTTACACTTCTTATCCGACTGCCGACCGGTTCGTCGATACATTTAATGCCGAATCGTACAGTAACTGGGTTGCCCAACGCGAAACCGGTCGTCCCCTGTCGCTGTATTTCCATATTCCATTCTGCAACACGTTGTGTTTCTATTGTGCCTGTAACAAGGTTATCACCAAGGATCGCAGCCTGTCTGAAAAATATGTCCGGTACATGATCAAGGAACTGGCCATGCAGGCTGCTTTGCTGGGAGAAGGTCAGCGTGTGGAACAATTGCACTGGGGCGGCGGCACGCCGACTTTTCTCAGCGATGACCAGATGAGTGAACTGATGACCGCCACCCGAAAACATTTCAAGCTGATGGAGGACGGTGAATATTCCATCGAAATTGACCCGCGCAAAGTCAGCGATGAGACCATTGCCTTGCTCGCTGAACTCGGTTTCAACCGCATCAGCATAGGTGTACAGGACTTCGACCCGCAGGTGCAAAAGGCGGTCAACCGCATCCAGAGCGAAGCGGAGACGTTGCAAGTAATCAACGCGGCACGTGCCAACGGTTTCAAGTCGGTCAGCATCGACTTGATTTACGGTTTGCCCAAGCAAACCATTGCCGGTGTCAAGGCTACGCTGGACAAGGTTATTGCCGCCAATCCGGATCGTCTGTCTATCTACAATTATGCGCACATGCCCACCATTTTCATGCCGCAGCGCCGCATCAACGAAGCGGACTTGCCAGCGCCGCAGGTCAAGCTGGATATACTCAGCCTGGCGGTCAAGACACTGACTGATGCAGGATATGTGTATATTGGCATGGATCACTTCGCCAAGCCGGACGACGAACTGGCGGTGGCCCAGCGCCAGCGCAGGCTGCACCGCAACTTCCAGGGCTATTCCACGCATTCGGACTGTGACCTGGTGGCAATCGGGGTGAGTTCCATCGGCAAGATCGGCCCCACCTACAACCAGAACTTCCGCGAACCCGACGATTACTACGACGCGCTCGACCGCAACGTATTGCCTATCATGCGCGGCATGGAGTTGAACGACGACGATCTGGTGCGTCGTTCCATCATTCAGGATTTGATGTGCCATTTCGAGCTTGACATGGAAACACTCAATACAACTTACCAGATTGAGTTCGGCCACTATTTCGCCACGGAACTTGGGGAGCTGCGTGAATACGAACGTGAAGGACTGCTTAAGCTCACCCCGCAACGGGTCAGTGTCACGCCCAAGGGACGCATGTTGATCCGCAATATCTGCATGGTGTTTGACAAATATCTGCGCACGCGGCAGAAACATGCCGTTTATTCCAAGGTAATATAGAGGCTGGATCAGTATAAGGATGGTAATGAAACGCGTAGACGATTTCCGCTTGCATTTTGGCAAGCAGGAGCTGGTACCAATAGTGGTCGGCGGGATGGGGGTGGATATTTCGACCGCCGATCTCGCGCTGGAGGTCGCACGTCTGGGCGGTGTCGGGCACATCTCCGACGCGATGTTGCCCACCGTGTCGGATCGGCGCTATGACACCGACTTCGTCAAGGAAAAACTCCTGCAATACCATTACAACATCGACAACTCCAACAAGGCCGCCGTGAAGTTTGATCTGAGCCAGGTTGCCGAGGCAACGCGGTTGCATGTGGGGCATGCCATGGAAGCCAAGCGCGGTTCCGGCATGATCTTCATCAACTGCATGGAAAAGCTTACAATGAACGCCCCGCGCGAAACCCTCACCGTGAGGTTGCGCAGCGCGTTGGATGCGGGCATAGATGGCATCACGCTGGCCGCAGGTTTGCATCTGGGGTCATTCGCGCTGATGGAAGACCACCCGCGTTTCCGCGATGCCAAGCTCGGTATCATCGTGTCCAGCCTGCGTGCCCTGCAACTGTTCCTGCGCAAAAACGCCAGAACCAACCGGTTGCCGGATTACATCGTGGTGGAAGGCCCACTTGCGGGGGGGCATCTCGGTTTTGGCATGGACTGGGCGAAATATGACCTGCGCACGATAGTCAATGAAATACACCAGTATTTGCAGGCCGAGCATCTGGATATTCCGGTGATTCCCGCCGGGGGCATATTCACCGGTAGCGATGCGGTTTCTTACCTTGAGAGTGGTTCGGCTGCGGTGCAAGTGGCGACGCGTTTCACCGTGGCGCAAGAATGCGGTTTGCCGAAAGACGTGATGCAGGAATACTTCAAGGCCAGTGAAAGCGATATTGAGGTGAACACAGTCTCGCCCACCGGCTATCCGATGCGTATGTTGAAGAGTTGTCCGGCCATTGGCTCCGGTATCCGCCCGGGTTGTGAATCCTACGGCTATCTTTTGGATGCCAACGGTAACTGCTCCTACATCGATTCATATAACCGCGAAGTTGCCGCACATCCAGAAGCGAAAAAAGTTTCCGTCATGGACAAGACCTGTTTGTGTACCCACATGCGCAATTTCAAATGCTGGACTTGCGGACATTACACCTACCGCCTGAAGGACACCACACATAAGCTGGCGGATGGTTCGTATCAGGTGCTGAGCGCCGAGCATATTTTCCGTGATTACCAGTTCAGTATCGACAACAAGGTTGCCTTGCCGGAGTAATTAACGTGAACGTCGCGAAGGAATGCACCGTTCGATCCAGGAGGGTATCCATCATCATGCAGGTGCATGGCACTTGCGTTTAACCTGTTATAATCAGAGCCATTATGGATATCCGAAAGATGTTCCTCGCCTCGCGCACAATTATGGCATTCGCCATGACTGTAGCGTTTGTGTTCCCGTGCGTCGTTGAGGCAGTAAGCATCGGCAAAGTTGTATTGCAAAGCAGGACTGGTGAGCCATTATCAGCCCGGGTTGACCTGAAAGTGGGAAGTGACGAAAGTAAAGTCGACGACTCATGTCTGTCCTTGGTGGCACCCGGTTCAGATGAAAAAGATGCCGGCGGCTATCTGACCAGTGCCAGTTTGTCCCTTAAAACAGAAGGAAAACGACAGTATGTGGCGATCAGTTCGCTTACGCCGTTTGACAATGCATTTCCCAGATTGCGGTTGCAAATCAAATGCCCCGGCACTGAAAGTGTTACCAAAACGCTGATCCTTTTGGAAAAGCGGCCCACCTCGTCTGCTCAAATGGGCAGTAAAGAAGCGAACCGTTCGGCATCTTCCAGTATTGATGCATCAGGTAAACCGATTGATGGATCGCGCATCGTGAAACTCAGCCCGGAAGAACGTGCAACGTTGCTGGCGCAGATCAAACAGTGGCAGGACGAGTTAGAAAGCATCAAGCAACAATTGGCACAATTGAATGTCAAACCATCCATCGCTGCATCATCAATAACGGTTTTATCAGCAGCTCCAATATCGTCAGTTACAGTGCCGCCAGTGGTACCTTTGGCAACAACAGGCACACAGGAAAGTAATCCCAAGCCGGTTCTCACCGTGAAACCGCTGGAGGTTCAGCAAAACAACCTGGATTTGCCAAATGGACTATTAGTCGCTCTCGGGGTGTTGTTGCTCATTCTCATCCTGTGGCTGGGGTTGCGCTATTACACCAAAATAAAATCGCGCATCCGAATTAGTTCGCAACAAGAGGCCACGCCTATCCTGAAAGTGTCGGACGATGCAGCAGCAGCCCCAAAGATAGTGATATCAAGTGCTGCCAAACCTTCACAAGTTCCGCCTTTCCAAGTCAAGGTTGCCCCCGCGCCTGCCGATGTTGCTCCTCCCAAGGCGAGCCCCGTCAAAAATGACGCTGTCGATCCCATCCTTTCTTCTCACCAGGAAATCGAGGAGGAAGTAACGGAAGAAGATTCAATGCTGGAAGAGGCAGAGCTTTATGCCACTCATGGCCGACCGGCCAAAGCAGTCGAAATACTGCTCGATATTACCAAGCGGCGTCCCGCGAAAGCCTCTGCGTGGTCATTATTGCTATCCATCTACTCCTCTCTCGGAAAAGCGGCAGAATTCGAAAAAACCGCGCGGGAATTCTTGAATCACCACAAAGACAGCCCGGCATGGAGCGGGATACAGGCATTGGGGCGCACTTTTGACAAGAATAATCCACTGTATGCCGACAATAATAGCCATATCTCGGCTTCCCCATTATTGAATGATGCAGAAAGTTCGCGTCGACCGGTCGGGGACATCCTGATGGAGATGGGAATATTATCAAAACGGGAATTACAGAAATACCTTGATGATTTCGATCCGAAGAAACATGGACGTTTCGGAGGATATCTGCTGGCACGCAAGGCAATCACCCTTGCGCAACTTGATCAAGTCTTGTTGCAACAGCAAGGAGTGGGTAACGAGGTAAAAGCGGATGCTTTGCCTTCATTGCAGGACATGGAGAATTTCCTGGCTGATTTTGATCCCAAACTGCATGGAAGTGTCGGAGAATTCCTGGCGTCGCGCAATGCTGCCACGCCTGAACAACTCAGCCAGTTGTTAAAGCAAAAATAGAGAGAAGCCCAGCCGAAGCCATGCCAGCCGCTGATACCACTCATTTTGACAAGGTAGCCTCATCATGATTGACCGCCTGAAGAATCTTACTTCTGCTCATGTCTGGCTGCTTTCCCTTTTTATTTCTGCGGTCATGACCGAGGCTGTCGCGGCTGGTCTGGGAATATTGCTTAACGGGAATGTTACCTATAACTATTTCCTGGTGGGGCTTGTCGCATCCTTGGTTATCGGTAGTCTTGCCGCCGTTTTTTTGAATTACTTCCTGGATCAACAAAGAAAGATCGAGTCTGATCAACGTGCTGAAGCAACTGTTTTTAAAGTGCAGAAAAGTATGGTGGTCGCTGATCCCGCATTGAAGGGCGAAGCTGAAAAAAATAACCAACACATTACCGCAGTCCGCGACAGCACCGAAAGCAAGGTGGCAGAAGAGCAAATTCTTAATCTGGCTTTTTATGATCGCTTGACGCAACTTCCAAATCGTCGTCTGCTAAAAGATCGGTTAGAACAAACTATGGCCGGTAGCAAACGTAGTGGGCGTTATGGTGCGTTAATGCTTCTTGATTTGGATAACTTCAAGGCACTTAATGACCTGCATGGCAATGGTGCCGGCGACTTGTTGTTGATTGAAGCGGCCCGCCGCATCAGCAGTTGCGTGCGCGAAATGGATACTGTGGCCCGTTTCGGTGGAGATGAATTTGTGGTGATGCTCAGTCAACTGTACGTGGATAAAGCAGAATCCAGCCTGGAAGCCAGCATCGTTGCAGAAAAAATCCGCGCCTTCCTGGCTGAGCCATACCTGCTGACAATTCAGCAAGAAGGAAAAACTGAACACACTATTGAATATCAGTGCACATCGAGCATCGGTGTAGTGGTATTCGTCAATCACGAGGCAAGCCGGGAAGACCTCCTCAAATGGGCCGGGAAGGCGATGGGCCAAGCGAAAGAAGACGGGCAGAATTTGATCCGTTATTGGCACCAGACTGACATGATGGAAGTCAGGGGCAACATCAGCGCGGGCAACGAACATGCAGACCTCAAGCAGGCTATCAACAATCTGGATTCATTACCCGCCATGCCGGTCATTGCACAAAGGCTGCTGGCGCTAAAACTGGATACCGACGAGGGCGAAAGGATGCTGCTGGTACTGATCGAACAGGATCCGCAAATCTCCGCAAAAATCCTCGGGTTGTCCAATTCGGCAATGGTCGGCGCATCGCGCAAAATCAAGACCGTGAAGGATGCCGCAATGCTTCTGGGCACCAAACGTGTCCAGTCGGTTGCCGCTGGTATCGCCATCATTTCCCTGATGTCCAAGGCGCGCGCAGGGAAATTTAATATGCAGGAGCTATGGTTGCACAGCTTCGGCATCGCGTTCGCCATGCAGGGCATTGCACGTCTGATGCCGGTAAATATGCGGCCGCAAGATGACCAGATTTTTCTTGCCGGCCTGTTGCACGACATCGGTTATCTGGCGCTGGCTTTTCTTGATCCAAAGCAAAGTGACAAGTTGCATACACGATTGGCTGCTGAAGCAGACCGTCCGTCACTGGAAGTTGAACGGGAACTTCTGGAAATATGTCATGACGAATTAGGTGCAGAGCTTGCGCGCCACTGGAATTTGCCGGAGGAAATCATCGCCGTGTTGCAATACCATCATGATCCCGACGCAGCCGGAGCAGACGCCGGGCAACCGTTGGTACGCATGGTTAACATCGTGGAAAAACTGTTGCCATCCTTTGGCATTAACGAGTACGTAGCCCCCGATATCAACGCTGAGGAATGGGATGCGCTGGGTATACCCCAAACCAAAGCCGAGGAAGCAAAAGCACTGGTTGACGAGCAGGCGGAACAGGCCATACAGCTTACCAGTTTATTTGCCTGAATCATCTTTCGTTTGCACACGGCAATAACTTAGTGTTGAAAGTTTTTTCGGGAGCTTCGCGTTTCCGGATTGTTTTTTGGTTAAACTGTGACAGGAGTAAAACTACATTCCGATACCAAAGGTTTCCCCGATCATCGCCAACAGTTCGGGACTGTCCCATTCATGAGACCCGCGTACCTTTCTGAGCACACGTCCATGGTCGTCCACCAAAAGGGTTAAAGGAATAGTATTGGCGCCCAGCATGTTCTCCAGAAACACCTTGCTATCGAGAAAGTTTTCAAATGAAACTCGGGACCGCCTGATGTAAGCCATAGCCGCATTGCCATCGTCATCGGTCGAAATTCCAACTATATTGAACTTCTTCCGACCATACTTCCGGGCAAGCCGGTCCAGAGAACCCATTTCTTCCCGGCAGGGACCGCACCAACTGGCCCAGACATTAATGATCAGGGGTTTGCCATGAAATTCGGAAAATTTTCTGGAATGGCCTGTTAAGCCATGCAGTGTTGCCTCGGGCAAGTAGCCGCCAACCTCCACCTCACCGGGAGTACCGGCGAATGCGGGGGTGAATATCCCGGATAGCATGAAAAGAAACAGAAAAATTGTTTTCATATTTTACTGGTATTCTTAAAATTGACACCTACAGAAATTGCATAACCTTTGGCACACTTTTGTTTCAAGAATAGTGAACTTCCACCATAAATTTGGTGCCTTCTCACAGAAAATGAATCTTGAACTGAGTTTGCGGTGTTTTGTTGTTGACAGCAGAGCCGCCAGCCATTAAATTCTATACCTTAAAATTTCAGTCAACCATAAGGAGGTAAACATGGCAGTTCTCGTCGGTAAACCAGCCCCGGATTTCACTGCAAACGCGGTGCTGGGCAATAATGAAATCAAGACTATCACTTTTTCCGAGGTCACCAAAGGCAAATATGCCGTTGTGTTCTTCTATCCGCTGGACTTCACTTTCGTGTGTCCGTCCGAGTTGATCGCGTTTGATCACCGCCTGGAAGAGTTCAAAAAACGTAACGTGGAGGTTATCGGTGTTTCCATCGACTCCCAGTTCACTCACTTGGCGTGGAAGAATACTCCTGTGGAAAAGGGCGGTATCGGTCAGGTTGGCTACACCCTGGTGGCCGACATCAAGCACGATATCGCCAAGGCTTATGACGTCGAAGCCGCAGGTGGAGTGGCGTTCCGCGGAACTTTTCTGATCGACAAGTCCGGCGTGGTACAGCATCAGTATGTGAATAATCTGCCGTTGGGCCGTAACATCGATGAAACCCTGCGCTTGGTGGATGCTCTGCAATTCACCGAAGAGCACGGTGAAGTCTGCCCCGCCGGCTGGAACAAGGGCAAGGCAGGCATGAAAGCTTCCACAGAAGGTGTGGCTAAATACTTGGCCGATCACGCTAAGGAACTGTAATTCTGTTGTGCAACCAACCAGTAATAAAGCCACCTCTGAGGTGGCTTTATTACATTCCTGAAAGCATAATTTCGGCGAAACTCACCCGTTCGTAGTCCGAACCCGTTTCTATACCAAGTTCCATTTTCAGATGTAGCCTTTTCTTGTCCAACTGGACAATTTCAACCACCCGTCCGGGCTTGAACCAATCGCGCGGGGCAATCAGGCTGGCAGAGGTTTTCAGAACCGGTACGGCAGGTAGCAGTAGCGCCGCGACGTATTTATCCGATACGGTGAGGTTGACACCGGTGGCTTTCAGGGCAACGGCCTGCGGCAAACCGGGCAGGTAACGCACCCCGGTGCGCAGTTGCCCTGTCCGGGTGACTTTGACCCAACTTACCGCGCCGAGCAGAAAGGCATTGGCATCAGTTGGGCGCACTGCAATAAGTTGGCCCGGAGCAAGGCGAACTCCGTCATTTCCGTCGCGCAGCAAGCGTGCGCCGCGGATACTCTCATCTTCGATTTGCCAAGTTTCAATTGCCAGCCCTATTTCTGCAAGGGTGTGGCGGTTAGTGTCCGACAGCACATGGCCAAAAGCGGCAATCTGCTTGCGTGACAAAGTGTCCATCGCATCATCTTTGGCGGGTTGTTTGAATGGTTTGTTTGCGATGCACGCAAAACAGCTTTCCATTCCGTAACAAACCTGCGCCTGTTGCATCGTGCTATGCCGTTCAGTCAAACGGCCGTCATGCCCTTCGCACCAGCATTGATGCAGGTAGTTAAGGAACGCCACACATTCTGTGCTGTTGCAGCCCCCGCCAAGCCCCAGTTGCTGGGGTGATTGTCCCTGTTGCAACAGGACGGTTTTGACGCGCATCAGCTTGTTGAGAGACGCCATGATCAGATAGCGAAGGCGGTCAGAAGGGGAGAGAAGTTGGGGCAGTTGCAGGCCCAAGGAGCTGTCCAGATCGACTACCATCGGGGGAACTTCACCGTCGTCCGCTGTGTTTCGGCGTTCCACGCTAACAGCCGGACTCCAAAGAGTCAGCCAGCGATCCAGTAATTGCAATTGCTGGCGCGATAAGTCCGCCCGGTGGGCATGGCAGGCTAGCAGTGTCTTGACATAAGCGGCATTACATGAGGTAGTGCGGATGTCACCGTTGAGATCGTCGTTTACTTCCCTGGCATGCCAGCCTTGTTCCTCGCAGAAGGCATACAATTGGTGCAACTGGAACCACAATTTGCTATCGAATTCGTATCCGGTACGCATGTACTCGAAAATTTGCAAACCACTGTAAAGCAAGCAGCGCTGGCCAAGCAACGGACCAAATGCGGTGAGTTCGGCATCTCCCGCGATGCAGGCTTGCAGACAGCGTTGGTAGCCGGTGATCATGCTTTGCCAGAGGCCAACAATTGCGGCAAAGATGTTCAGTTCATCCTGCTGTAACGGCAGTTTTTTGGCGACCAGCTTCCTGGCGTAATCGGCCTGTATCGACGATACCGTTTCACGCAGCAGTTCCAGCGACTGAAGACGTTCCAGTCCGGGCATTTGATAGCGATTGAACTCATCCAGTTGCAAGCGCAAGTCACTATGCGCATGATGCAGGTTGGTGAGTTGCAATTGCCCCAGCCATTGTGCGCAGGTGGCGGCATCTTTGAATGCCGGATTGGCACGGTCGTTGACTGGGTCTGGTGGCAGGGTCAGCATAATTCTGGATTGAATAGCCAAGACTGGGAACCGGGCAAATCCGCTTCAACGATTTTAGTTTTTTTACCGATCATCATCCCGGCTCCTGAATCCTACAATAGTACTCGTTCGATTCCGCCATCATTGGCTTTCTGAACATAGTCTTCCATCCAGTTCTCGCCTAACAGGCGTCGAGCCATTTCCACCACGATGTAATCTGCCGTGGTGCCGGAATCGTCATTGTAGCGCGAAAGCCCTTGCAAACACGACGGGCAGGAAGTGAGTATCTTGACCTCGCCGGTGTAACCATCCTTGCGCAGCACGTCCGCCCCCTTTTTCATTTCCTCTTCCTTGCGGAAACGCACCTGGGTCGAGATGTCAGGACGAGAGGCCGCAAACGTCCCGGATTCACCGCAGCAGCGGTCATTCAATGTTACCGGCACGCCCATCAACTCGTTTACCACTTTCAGCGGCTGATATATCTTCATCGGGGTATGGCAGGGGTCGTGATACATGAAGCGGATTCCCTCTATACCTTGCAACTTTACATTTTTCTCCAGCAGGTATTCGTGAATATCGATCAACCGGCAGCCCGGGAAAATCTTGTCAAATTGGTATTGCAGCAACTGATCCATGCAGGTGCCGCACGAAACCACCACAGTCTTGATGTCGAGGTAATTGAGGGTGTTGGCAACGCGGTGGAACAGCACCCGGTTGTCCATGGTGATTTTACTGCCACGGTCTTCATACCCGGAAGAAGTTTGCGGGTAGCCGCAACACAGATAACCCGGCGGCAGTACGGTGATTGCGCCGGTTTCGTACAACATTGCTTGCGTCGCAAGACCGACTTGTCCAAACAGGCGTTCCGAGCCGCAGCCGGGAAAATAAAACACTGCGTCGGAATCCTCGTTCACCTTGCGCGGGTTGCGGATTACGGGAACGATAGTGTTGTCTTCAATATCAAGCAGCGCGCGTGATGTTTTTTTCGGCAAATTGCCCGGCATGGGTTTGTTGATGAAATGGATGACCTGCGCCTTCAGCGGTGGTCGTCCGAGCGAGGCAGGTGGATGCGCGGTTTGTGTGCCAATCAAGCCGAAATGCTTACCCAGCCGATAGCCCAGGCGTTGCGCCTTGTAGCTCCATTCGATCAAAAGTTTGCGCACTGCCTTGATGGTGGCCGGGTCGGTAGCATTAAGAAAAAGCATGGCCGCAGCCGTGGCCGGATTGAATTTCTTCTTGCCCTGCTTGCGCAGAAAATTGCGCATGGCGATGGAAACGTCACCGAAATCGATGTCCACCGGGCAAGGTTTCTCACACTTGTGACATACCGTACAATGGTCTGCCACATCGCTGAATTCGTCAAAGTGCGCAATGGAAATCCCGCGCCGCGTCTGCTCCTCATACAAGAACGCCTCAATCAGCAACGAGGTGCCGAGTATC
This sequence comes from uncultured Nitrosomonadales bacterium, assembly GCA_903873725.1. GTDB lineage: Bacteria > Pseudomonadota > Gammaproteobacteria > Burkholderiales > Gallionellaceae > CAIQPV01. The sequence continues at coordinate 1,721 of CAIQPV010000337.1, read as the reverse complement.
TTGTTGCGCGGCGAATACAGCAAGTTGGCGCGCGGTACATGGGTGCTGCATACCGGCTTGCACTTGCCGCATCGCAAACAGTCCTTGATCGAATCGGAAATTGCACCCAGCTCGCTTTTTTCCAGTATCAGGCTTTCAAGTTCCATCAAGTTAAAGCTGGGTGTGTAGGCATGTTCCAGATTGCCGCCTGCCAGCAACTTGCCTTTGTTGAAACGGCCTTCTGGATCTATACGGTTCTTGTAGGCAGTAAATTCGGCGATTTCCTGGGGTTCCAGAAAATCAAGCTTGGTGATGCCGATGCCGTGTTCACCGGAAATCACACCCCCCAGGTTCTTCGCCAGGTGCATGATGCGATCAACCGCACCGTAGGCCTGTTGCAGCATGGCGTAATCATCGGAGTTTACCGGGATGTTGGTATGGACATTGCCGTCACCGGCATGCATGTGCAGCGCGATGAAGACGCGGCTTTTCAATACGGCCTGATGAACGGCATTGCAATGGTCAAGAATTGGCTGGTAAGTGCTGCCGCTGAATATTTGGCGCAGCGGGTCGCGCACTTCGATCTTCCATGAGGCGCGGATCGAATGGTCCTGAAGAATCTGAAAAACTGAGCCGGTAGCCGGTAGCCGGTGGCTTGTGGCTTGTGGAGAGGCTGCGCTGTCCGCAACCGGCCATTCGCTACCGGCTGCATCCAGATTATCCCGCAACCACTGCCAGCGAATCCGCACCACGTTCAGCAGTTCGCGTGCCTGTTGGGTGCGGTTGCCGAGCAACTCATCCGAGCCGGGCTGTTGGTCGTCCTGGGAGTGCAGAGGCAATTCACCCTTAAAAAATTCCTCCAGCACATCCAGCAGTTTTAGTTTATTGTGCAGCGACAATTCGATGTTGATACGCTCTATGCCGTCGCAGTAATCTCCCATACGAGGCAGGGGAATCACCACATCTTCGTTGACCTTGAACGCATTGGTGTGCTTTGCGATGGCAGCAGTGCGCCCGCGGTCCAACCAGAATTTTTTGCGGGCTTCGGCAGATACCGCAATAAAGCCCTCACCGTGGCGCAGGTTCGACAGCCGCACGATTTCGGAAGCGGCTTGTGCCACAGTGTTTTCGTTGTCACCTACTACATCCGCGATCAGCACCATTTTGGGCAGTGTGCCATGCTTGGACTTGGTGGCATAACCAACTGCTTTAAGATAACGCTCATCCAGATGTTCCAGTCCGGCCAGCAAGGCAGGTGAAAGATTGGAGGACGAGGGTTGAATGCTGCGGCTTTTAAATAGCGAGGTGATTTCGACGATGGCCGGCACCGCTTCGCGAACCTGTCCGAAAAACTCCATGCATACTGTGCGCGTGTAGTCATGCGCACGGTGCAGGATGAAACGCGCGGAGGTGATGATGCCGTCGCAGCCTTCCTTTTGGATACCGGGCAGACCGGAGAGGAACTTGTCGGTCACGTCCTTGCCCAGCCCGGCCTTGCGGAACTTGCTGCCGGGTATCTCCAGAATTTCCGGTTTGCCATGCGGGGTCTTGCAGTCCAATTCAAAGCGGCTGATACGGAAGCGCGCCATATCTACATCGTGAATTTTGCCGAGGTTGTGCTCCAGCCGTTCCACGGTCATCCACAAACCATCCGGCGTAACCATCTTCCACGACACCAGATTGTCCAGTGCCGTACCCCACAATACGGCCTTCTTGCCACCCGCATTCATGGAGACGTTGCC
>CAIQPV010000336.1 GCA_903873725.1 uncultured Nitrosomonadales bacterium | reverse complement strand
GATGGAAGGGCCGGAACTTCAGAGCATAGTTTCAGAAAATCAGTCCCTGACTATAGGAGAGATACTGGATGTTGCATTTCAAGTAGCGGAGGGCTTGGCTTATGCACATGAGCATGGTGTTGTGCATCGTGATATCAAGCCATCAAACATAATGGTATTGAGAGGCAAACATGTGAAAATCGCCGACTTCGGCATAGCCAGGATGGAGTCCGCTTTGTGGCACACTCAAGCCGGCCAGAATATTGGGTCACCTTTGTACATGTCACCCGAACAAATTCAATCCCATTCAATTGACGCTCGTACCGATATTTTTTCATTTGGTGTCGTACTGTATCAAATGCTGACCGGGAAGCTTCCATTCAAAGGAGATAATCTCAATTCCGTCTGGTACCAGATTGTTAATGAAGAACCACAAAAACCCAGTTCATTGAACCCTGAAATTCCAGAGATGCTGGATATGATTGTTGCCAAGTGCCTTGCAAAAAAGCCGGAAGACCGTTACCCGAACGCCAATGAGTTGGCGGGTGATCTGCATTCATGCCGGATAATGTTGTCACTTGCCATTACCGGTGCCGACCATCACAGTCACTATTTTGAAAGTAGGGAGGCGCCCCATGTTGGAAAGATAACAAAGTTACAACTGATTGGGATCATAGTGTTGACGGCGCTTGTTTCGATTGGACTCTTTGAGTTTTTCGATTTGTTATTTATCGGAAGATTGCATGAGTAACGCTGAAAAACCCGGTTGGAAAAAATAATCTGGAATTTAAAGGCTTGTTAGTTCAGATTACTTGGTAATCGAATGATACGTAGTAATCTTATTGAATTCCGAAGACAAAAAAACGGCATCTGTGGATGCCGTTACAGAGGGAGGAGTTTGTTCAGGTAAAAATGAGAGGAGGAGATGCTTTTACTCATTCACCCGAGCAGATACTCTAATATCTGGAGGAATTATAGTGTTATGAACTGGTTCACAACTTCATCAAATTATTTAAACCGCATCAGCCAGTTTGCATTATTTAACTATCGAGTTCCGCAGATCTTTGACGTATGATATGTTGAACCGAAGTTGAGAGAGGAGACGCTCATGAGAGCGTTCGTTCAGTATATGTTGATTCAATGGCTTACACTGTTGATTACAGTGCTTTTCGCATTTCAAACTGCGGCTTATGCGCAGTTCGATGGGGTGCCACCACCCCCGCCTGCATATGCTCAGATGCCGGCTCAGCCCTCATTCAGTCAGCCCGAGCTTGACCAGATGCTGGCGCCGATTGCACTTTACCCCGATCCTTTGTTAACTCAGATTTTAATGGCATCCACCTACCCGCTGGAAGTGGTCGAAGCGGCGCGCTGGTCCATTACCAACCCAAATCTCCGGGGTGTAGTTGCCGTGCGGGCAATCCAGCAGATGAATTGGGATCCCAGTGTGAAATCACTGGTCGCGTTTCCGAAAATATTGCAGATGATGAACGACAGGCTGGATTGGACTGAACGACTTGGAGATGCATTTCTGGCACAGCAACCGCAGGTAATGGACACGGTTCAGAATCTGCGCCAGAGGGCGTATGTCACCGGTACCCTGATGTCGAACGACCAGATTCAGGTGGTAACTGAAGGGCAAAACATCCTTGTCGAACCGGCAAATGCAGGGATCATCTATGTGCCGTACTACGATCCCACAGTGGTTTACGGTTCATGGTGGTGGGCAGACTATCCGCCGGTCCAATGGGCACCGTGGACCGGATATTATACGAGACCGGGATATGCGCCGAGGTTTGCCTGGGATATTGGCATACCCATTATCGCAGAGTTTTTTTTCGGTGACTTCGACTGGCATCATCGCCGGGTCAACATTGTTAATGTAAACAGCTACTATTACAATCAAAACGGGCGCGATGAGAGAGATGCTGCGCACAAAGGAAACTCTGCTCCCGGGGTCTGGCAACACGATCCGTCTCACCGCCGGGGCGTTCCTTATCGGGAGGAATCGTTGAACCGACAATATGGACGGATAAGCACGTCGCATGAGGCTCGGCGCGACTTCCGTGGATACGATCAGCCTGCAAGCAATCTTGTCGGGGCAGGTAATCTCCGGAATGAGAGCAGTAGTGCGCTACCTAATCATACGAACTCGCCCGGCAGTTCCGCTACCAGCCAGGATACGCATTCGAATCAAACGCACTCCTTTTCGGGTAGCGGTTCGCCGGGCAGGACAAATGAGCGCAGTGCCCAAGTTCGCCCGAATGGGCAGGCAGAAGCCAGCCGCCCCGCAGTTGAGATCAGGCCACATGCTTTTGAGGGCATTGAGCGCGGAGCAGAGGTACAGATTCACAGTTCGCGCGGGCGTGCAAGTATTGAAGGCGCAAATCAAAGTCCGGGTAATAACCCGGCGCAACGCCCTTCCGGTAAGGCTTCCGGAGACGGAAAGCAACGTTCACGGTAATCCACTTACTACATGACATCAATGACGACACAAAACGGGGCACGGGAAACCATGACGAGCATATTTTTCAAGCACGACATACTTGCCGTGCCTGCCAATAGGCTGGGGCGTGTACATGCATGGTTAGGTGTACGCCAGCTTATTTGTTTATGCATGCTATTGGTTTCTACACAGATGGCCGTGGCTCAGTCTTCGTGGCAAAAAAGCTATGCGTCACCGGAGAAAGCAGTTGCCGTGCTGGTCGAAGCTGTCAAATCAGGTAACAAGTCTAAATTGAGATATCTCTTGGGGTCTCATGGTGACAAATTGATCAGTTCCGGGGACGTGGTAGCCGATAAGCACGGTCGTGCAACCTTCATCAAAGCCTTTGGCGAAGCAAACAGGATCGTATTCGAAGGCGATGCCAAGGCGGTACTGGTGATCGGTAAAAAAGATTGGCCGTTTCCGATTCCTTTGGTAAGAAACGACAATACCTGGAAGTTCGACACGGTGCAAGGCGAACGGGAAATTCTTAACCGACGTATCGGTCGCAATGAGTTGGAGGCGATTCAGGTTTCCCTGGCAATAGTTGATGCGGAACGAGAATATGCCGCCTTGCATCCGGACGGTGACGGGGTGACAAAGTATGCTTCCAGGATCGTCAGTACGCCAGGCAAGCGCGATGGACTCTATTGGCAGACCAAACCTGACGAACCGCAGAGCCCCCTCGGGCCGTTGCTCGCGGCTGCAGCAGGCGAAGGCTACACACCTGTGAAATCACTGGAATTGGCGCCATACCACGGCTACCTCTACCGCATTCTTGCCGCACAGGGCAAGGATGCACCGGGCGGGGAGTACGAGTATTTTATCAAGGGCAAGATGATCGGCGGTTTCGCAGCAGTTGCCTATCCGGCGCGGTATGGTGCATCCGGCATCAAGACCTTTGCCGTGAATCATGATGGAGTAGTATTTGAAAAGGATCTTGGGCAGGACACTGCAACTGTCGCATCCGAAATAAGCTTATTCAATCCAGACACGACCTGGACACGGGTCGATCTACCCACAGGTAAATAACAACAGTAATATTATTCATAAATAAGTAGTTACCCTCTATTATCTAACTGTTTCTAATGAAATGAATTACAAATAATCTTGTAGAAACAGATAGCTAATCTGGTGCTTCGCGCTATTGAACAGCCTTAGTTGAATTTATAATATTTGTGTGTATAATGCACACTTGTGTACTGCATTGGGACTACAGCCTAATTTTACACACTCCTCCTATTTGGGCGGTCGCAAGATCTATAGTGGACCCGGTTTTACGGACAATAGTTTAAGATGGTTTTCT
>CAIQPV010000335.1 GCA_903873725.1 uncultured Nitrosomonadales bacterium | reverse complement strand
CATCACCCATCTCAATACCATCACTCAGGAGCAGAGCTATCGCACGCAGATTGACGCCTCCTACCGCCGGTTGAAATTGCTGCACGACCAGGTAAACAGTTTTTTTTTGAACCAGATTCGCAGTGTTGAACTGGACAGCGCGGCGGCGCGGCAGGAATGGGAATTGTTGGCCAAGGTCGGCGCGCAGGCCGTGGTTGACGGGCAGGCCGGACTTCAGGAATTGCGCATCCGCAGCGAGGCCGCCTTGGCCGAACGCTGCGCCAGTTTTGACCAAAGGCTGAAGGAATTGGAAAGCCACGCCGGCAACGCGTTGAGCGCGGTCTTCCGGTCATGGGATGGAATTCACTGGCGTTCACTTCAAGCGGCTGTCAGACGCGGCGGCGAATGGTATAGCAGTTCATCGGGCCGCGAATTTAATTTCAGTCGCGACATCGCCCGCGCGTATCTCGACCTGCTCCCGTTTGTCTGGGAAGAATTTTTCGGCACCCACCTGTCGAACTTGATTAACGATGCAAGCCGGGGCACGCAGGCCGAACTGCATAAAACGGCCGAGCGCATCAAGGGCGCGATGGACATGATTCAGCATCAGCCGCCTGGCATTCGCGAGACGCTGGAGGCCAGCCTCCACGCCGCCGGTGAAAGTTTCGCTCTGCAATCCGGTCAGGTTGAAGCCGACCTCACCGCCCAGATTCAGCGCACCCGGCAGGCGTTGAGCGCCGGGATGGTGGAGACGGCCGCTAGTTTCATGCAACCTGCCTACGCCGAAGCCGCCGCCGACCCCGGTGGCACAGGCATCAAGGGGCGAATGTTGGCCAAGCTGCATCAATATGCCAGCCAGCAAGCCCCTTCTTTATTTATCAACATGCGAAAGGAATTGGCCGAGGGCGTGACGGTGTTGCAAGGCTCCATGAAACCACAACTGTCCAAACTCATCGCCTACGGCGAAGGCATGTTGCAACGCTTTGGTCAGAACACCGGCAACATCGAACCACCAACCGCCGAAGAAAAATTTCGCATCGAAGAAGCCCTGAAATCGTATCTGGAATTCTCCCTATGACCGTCAAATCGCACAAGAAGCTCATCGAAGTCGCGTTGCCGCTGGTGGCAATCCAGATTGGCATATCTTTCATCTGCCTCGTTGCACTTCTTCTTCTAACCAGTTGTAAATCGGCAAACCACACTGCGCTTGGTAACAACAATACAAGCTCTGCTCCCGGCAGTGCCACGAACAGTCTCAATGAGTCAAAAGCCACGTCGCAGCCGACAATCCTCCCGCTCACAATCCAAGCGGACGTCAAATCACCTAAAACACTCGCCATTCCCATCGCATTTCAGCTCGATACCTCTACAACTGCACTAGCTCAAGTCGCGGTGAAGTTCACCAATTTCTCCTCGGAAGAGATTGTGATCCCAATACGCTTTCAGTTGGACACCAACTTTTCACAGCTCCCTACCGCAAACCTTATCTCCGGCACAAATTTTGCATCCAAGGAACCCACGCCCGCACCTACACAAGTCAAAAATAACTGGCGTGTGCAATTTTCATTTTGGGCAATGCTGTTGGTTATCGCAATTGTCTTAGTGTGGTCCATCGGAAATCTCGACAAGTTCAATGATGTGCCTCGACGAGCACTTCCGGCCGCCTGCGCAATTGTAGCTACCATCCACTTCTATAACTCGTCCGGGCGCGCAGACTGGATTCTGATAGTCGTTCTTGCGGTTGGAGCCGCTCCTTGGCTCTCCAAATACATCAAAAGCATCAGTCATAAAGGGATTGAGTTTGCTGAGCAAGGATCAGTGTTTTTAGCTCCTCAACCCCAGGCTCCACCTCCCGGCCCACCGCCACCGGGTCAGGCAAATGCGCCCCAACCACAGCCCGCTGGAGGACAGCCACCAGTCCTCACTTTTAACCTACTCTCGTATCATGAGAAAAAGATTCTAGCTACGCTTTGGAAATACCAACGGCAACTTTTTGGTG
>CAIQPV010000334.1 GCA_903873725.1 uncultured Nitrosomonadales bacterium | reverse complement strand
GTGGCTGGTACTTCGCCCAGTTATTCATTTGCGCCCTAAGCGTAAGTTTGCACCCTGCCGGTTTGGCTTATCCCCTTGCGCTGCTTTGTTCCTGGTATAAGGAACCGCTTGATCACAAACAGCAAAAATATTTCTTCATTGGAATCAATTTTATCGTACTGGTTACTCTTCTAATAAGATTAGGCTGGTATGATTTGGAATGGTTGCAAAACCCAATTATTAGTCTATCAACAACCGTATTCGGTCCGGTTCTGAACAATGAAATGACCGTCATACGCTGGGTAACCGGGACTGTTATCCTGCTTGTGCTAACCGCAGTTGTTTTCAAACAATACCGTAGCTTATGGTTGGATTTCACCGGACGCACTTTGCTCATCGGTCTGGTGCTGGGAGCCTCAGCCAATGATCCGGCATGGGCCATGATTGCGCTATCCATTATTTTATATTTCGGTTTCCCTTTGCTGTTGGGCGTACAGCATTCCCCTACCGGCGGATTGATGCACCAGCGCGGCGTTGCCCTGTTTCTCATCTTCATCCTTTCCACCTTGTTCATGCGCGCAGACAAGGCACACTACGAAATTCGACAACTCGGCATCCTGTCGGAACAGGATCAATTAATAAAAACTCTCTCCGAAGAAGCTGAAACTGCTCGCAAAGCCTCCGAAGAATCCGGGAGCAATGCATTTCCGATTCGTTTGCGCGTAGCCAGCCAGTGGCCGAGCCGCACCATGATTGCTTGCAAATGTGACACATTTCCTCTGCCACCTGCCGCCAAAGACCCGCAAACCCAGCTCGCAATGCTGCGCAATTTTTCCCACTTGCTATTCGACCCACGGCAGTCCGCAAACATCTTGCTTGCCCGTAATCTTGCCGGACTTGGCGGAGACGCTGCCGAAACGCTCGTATTACAGCCCAATGGGGTGCTTTTACACTTCAAGAACGCTAGCACGAGCAGTTCCGGAAAGTAGTCCATGGGCAAGCTTTTGCAAGAAGCCTTTGTCTATCTGATTGTGGCAATCAGCTCTCTGTTTATTATGGGTTTTGCCATGCATATGCTGGTTGGCGGCCTGGTTAGCCCTGAAACGGAAGAGTTACTGATTATTCTTATCTGCCTCGCGGATTTGACGGTAATTGGATTTATGGCTAGAGATGTAATCAAGCGCCGCAAGGGGCGGAGATAGGGGTTTACCTTGGACTACAAACCTGACGAAGAAATACTTTTTGCCCGACAAAAGAAACAAGCGGAAAAAACAATGAAAATAGTGTTCGCACTATTTCTAGCCGTGATTCTATATACTTTATATGTCCTTGTATTTGACGATTAAGACCTACCCGACTCCTACCTGCTTTGACAGAGAGCCTTTTCAACAACCTATGCCGTTTACTTGCCCCGCGCATTGTGCTTAGCAGCACTTCCTGAGTTTGTCCTGTACCGCTTGGTAGTCCTGAGGGTTGGGGAATTGGCCTTTGTGAAACACAAATTGCAAACGCTGGCCGGAACTGTCCATGCCCGTTAATCCAAATGTGCGTCCGGCGTAATCCGAATAAAATTTCAACTCTTTGACCAGTTCCACACATTTACCATTACGCAAAACAAGGCGCGTCAAAGCTTTGTCTATCTCAATCGCAACAGGTGCGGAGGGTAATATCATCAACCGGGTTTTCAACACCCGGTTAGCCCCGGCGATGCAAAAAAAACTGCCCAGGAAAACCAGCAAATAGGCCAAATTGGCGTTGTCGCCGTACCAGAATTTTGCGGCCATTGACAACAAGGCCACCACGGTTGGAATGTATAACAGCAAGTCCCACACCATTCCCCTGCGGTCTTGTGACAAATCAAACCGGGCTTCACCCATCATTAATCAACTCGCTCGCTTTTCAGTTCCTGGATTAAGTATAAGCTTGATTCCAAATTCCATTTCTCCATATAACATACGCCCCGCCCGCGACTGGCGAACGACTCCCTTGTCATCAATAAAAAAAGTCCACGGATCACCCATCACGCGATACGCTTTAAAGGCTTGCGGGTTTTGATATTGATCCATGTGCAAAAACAGCACCTGGTCCTGATATTTTCCCATTAAAGCCTTCACGGCTTGCAATTGCTCATCGCATACCGTGCAATGCCCCGGCGTGGCAAACTCCAGCACTATGGGCTTGCCCATTGCCAAAGCTTTATCCAAAGAGTATTGGTACATGCGTGCATCGGGCTGACGATAGGTGGTGATTCTGCTCAAGTCTCCGCCCACATCCGCCAAAGTTTTCGTAGCCAATTTTGGTGCAAGCGAACCCGTTGTCAGCCCCGAAACATATTGTTCGCCGCAACCGCTTATAGTCAAAATCAAGCCGGCAGCAAGTAAACGCAGCAACCTGTCCGTCATTATTGTTTATCCCAGCCCGCACAAGTACGGAAGATGTTATATCCCCAGATAATATTCGCCAGTAAAACCAGACTGCCAAAAATCCCCGAGAGTGCCATGAAGTGTGAAGCTGTACGGTCACTGGGGTCCTGAGAATAAACCCCTGCCACTCCGGCAGCGGTAAAGAATACCACCACTCCCAGCAAACCAAAATTATGCGTCCAAAAGTGTACTTTGACGAGTCGCATACTATAAATAGGACGGCGGACCAATCTTGGAACAAGGTAATAAACCGCACCGAAGATTGCCATTTCCACCCAGCCCAACAAATTGATGTGGGTATGCGCCAATACAATCCGGTGCCCATGCGGGGGGGTGTAATCTACCATATCCCTGAATGCAGGAATGCCACCCATCAACGCTCCCCATGAGAAACCGATAATGCTGTAAATGATGCATGCGTAGATAAACCACAAGGTGTAACGTGTATATTCTTTATCCTGCACCCAAGGCTCATTTAGTTCCAGGTTCATCGTGCTTCCCTTCTTTTTCATTTGACTTTGCTTCTTCACGAACATCCTTGTATTCGGATTTCCAATTATCGGGGGCCCACACTTTCACCATCTCATCAATAAATCCGGATCGTCCTTCCACCGGAAGCCTTGAAACGGCAGCCCCCTGGTCGGCACGCAACTCTGACAGGAAAACTGCAATCGCTTCCAAATCAGCTTCCGGCAGTTTCGCCACATAAGCGGCAGCCTTGGGAGACGGGCCATGATCAATGGTTTTTGCGGCATAAATTGTTTCCGGATTCTTGAGGAAATCGCGCAGATATTGGAGGGTACGCTTGGATCCGATACCATCCAAATCAACGCCAGAGCTAGTCCCGTTCTGTATTGCGCGATGACATTGCGTACATTCCGCCTTGCGGAAAATATTTGACCCACGCAACCCCTCGGCAGAAAAGTCGTAGTGAATATGGCTGGGATACATCGGTTTATCCATGCGCGCCCGAACGATTTCCAGCATGATAAAACTGGCGACTGCAAAAATGCCTATCAGGGCAAAAACTCCAAACAGGATTTTTTCCCCACGTTTCAAACCACTAGCTGCCATGCCTCTTTTCCCT
>CAIQPV010000333.1 GCA_903873725.1 uncultured Nitrosomonadales bacterium | reverse complement strand
TATACAGTTTGAAAGCGACAACTGTTACACACACGCAATTCTCAATCCTCCTTACAAGAAAATAGGCGCCAACTCAAAACACCGCAAGTTATTACGATTGGTAGACATTGAGACGGTCAACCTGTACACGGCATTCGTCGCACTAGCCGTGTTGTTGATGAAAAAAGGAGGAGAAATTGTTGCCATAATTCCCCGTTCATTTTGTAATGGCAGTTATTACCGTCCGTTCCGTAGCCTAATTTTGCGGACTTGCTCCATACGCCAACTACATCTGTTTGAAAGCCGAAACAAAGCGTTCCTGGACGATGAGGTTTTGCAAGAGAACATCATCATCCACCTGATCAAGGGAGAACCACAAGGTTCAGTTATTGTATCTACCTCACATGATGCAAGATTTTTGGATTACCAGCAAACCACGTTTGACGTTGCTGTGATTGTGAAACCAAACGACACTGAACAATTCATCCATATTCCCACAGCTATAGGTCAAACTGGTATTCCCAAGCTTTGCGCGCACACGTTAAGCGACATTGGACTGGAAGTTTGCACCGGCCCCGTAGTGGATTTTCGGCTGAAAGAATATTGGCGCGATGAACCAGGCAATGACACCGCGCCCCTGATCTATCCCCACCATTTTTGCGGAGGCATTTTATGCTGGCCGAAATCACATAAAAAACCTAATGCCTTGCAGCTTGCCTCTGATGGCAGAAAATGTAGTGTCCACAAGTGGCTGATGCCGCGAGGTCACTATGTACTCGTAAAGCGGTTTTCTGCAAAAGAAGAACGCCGCCGCCTCGTGGCTTACCATTTACCCTATGAGGCGTTGGAAGCTGCACATATCGGATTCGAGAATCATTGGAATGTGTTTCACATCGCGAAGCACGGCATGGACGAGGACTCCGCAAAAGGGCTGACCACCTTTCTTAACTCAACTATCCTTGACGAGCATTTTAGGGTTTTCTCAGGACACACGCAGGTAAATGCCACCGATCTGCGCAATATGCATTATCCAAGCCGCGAGCAGTTGCGAAAACTCGGTCAACGCGCAAAAGATCAGCCTAATGACCAGTCCACCATTGACCGTTTGCTTGAGGAACTGGAAATGCCATGACCACAAAACAAGAGCGAATCAACGAGGCTTTGGATGTTCTCAGACAGCTCGGCATGCCGAATGAACAATTGAACGATAGAACAGCTATATGCCTGTTGGCATTACTTGATTTACCTGCGACTACGACATGGAACAAAGCCAGCAATCCAATGCTCGGCATTCGCGCCATCCTTGATTTCGCCCGTGAAAAACTCGAACACAATTACGCCGAGAACACGCGGGAAAGCATCAGAAAATATAGCGTCAAGCAGCTTGTCGCTGCCGGAGTATTACTGCATAACCCAGACATGCCAGACCGTGCAGTCAACAGTTCAGACAACTGCTATCAAGTAGAACCAAACGCCCTCACCTTGCTTCGTAAATATGGTACAAGGAGTTGGAAAAAAACTTTGCTTGGCTACTTGGAAACACGCCAGACTTTGGCAGATCAATTCGCCCGACACCGCGACATGCAACTAATACCGGTAGTCATTAACAACGAATATAAAATAAAACTTAGCGCAGGAAAACACTCAGATCTAATTCGTACCATCATAGAAGAATTCGTCCCTCGCTTTGTGCCGGGAGGAGAGCTTGTTTATGTAGGGGACACGGGAACGAAATGGGGTTACTTCGACGAGCAATTGCTTCATAAACTGGGCGTCAAAGTCGGCAACCATGGAAAAATACCCGATGCGGTAATTTTCTACCGCGAAAAGAACTGGCTCATTCTGGTCGAGGCGGTAGCCAGTAGTGGCCCAGTAGATGGTATACGTCACGCCGAACTTTCTGATCTGTTCAAGGCATGTTCGGCTGGGCTTGTATACGTGACAGCATTCCCCGACCGGGCCGAAGTCATGCGCAAGTTTCTTTCCGTTGTTGCGTGGGAAACTGAAGTTTGGTGCGCCAGTGACCCAAGCCACCTGATTCATTTCAACGGCATCCGTTTTCTTGGCCCATACGCCAAGTAAGAACCTTTCGACACTTGCTTATTCCCAATGCCCGTTGACCACTACGAAAATTTCCCGGTCGCTTCCATCCTGTTGCCCAAACATCTGCGGCGACCGGTAGAAATCATCTACAACTTCGCACGGCAGGCCGACGATTTTGCCGATGAAGGCGACCATTCCAACGAACAGCGCCTCGCAAAACTCGATGCTTTCCGCTCCGAATTGAACCGTATTGCCAATCAAGAAACACCGCAAACGCAGCTATTCCTCAATGTGGCAAGTATCGTTACCGAACACCAATTACCACTGCAACTATTCCACGACCTGCTGGATGCCTTTTCTCAGGACGTGGTAAAAAAACGTTATGCGAATTTCCATGAGCTGCTGGATTATTGTCGCCGTTCCGCCAACCCGGTGGGTCGGTTGCTGCTGCACTTGTACGAAGAAGTCACGCCGCAAAACCTCATCTACTCCGATAATATCTGTACCGCACTACAACTGGTCAACTTCTGGCAGGACGTGAAAAAGGACTCTGCCATCGGGCGCGTTTATCTGCCGCAGGACGAGATGGAACGCTTCGGCGTCACTGAAACTCACATTGCACAAGGCCTGCCGGATAAGGTCTGGCGCGACTTGATGCGGTTTCAGGTTGATCGCACACGTCTCATGATGAAAAGCGGCGCACCACTCGGCACCATCCTCACCGGACGCATCGGGCTGGAGATGCGCCTGATTATCGCGGGTGGCAACCGCATTTTACAGAAACTAAGCGCTGTGAATTTTGATATGTTTGACCGCCGCCCGGTGTTACGCCTGCATGACTGGGTTATCATGCTGATGCAAAGTGC
>CAIQPV010000332.1 GCA_903873725.1 uncultured Nitrosomonadales bacterium | reverse complement strand
TTTGTAGGTGCGAATTCATTCGCACAATCAGGATGGCAAATGCGAATGAATTCGCACCTACACGCACTATCTATTCTTACGGAGCTGGTATTTCAGATACTACTTAATTCTCACAATTCATTATGGAGGGTGCCATGAAAAATTTTATGCTGTTTGCTGGACTCATGCTTGCTGCCATTGCCTCTCATGCCGCCGTGCAGGGCAGGGAAGTGTCTTACAGTGCCAACGGCACGACGCTGAAAGGCTACGTCGCCTACGATGATGCACTGAAAGGCAAACGCCCCGGTATTCTGGTGGTGCATGAATGGTGGGGACACAACGAATATGCGCGGAAACGTGCCCGCATGTTGGCGGAGCATGGCTATACTGCGCTGGCGGTGGATATGTACGGCGACGGCAAGCAGGCGCATCATCCGGATGATGCCGGAAAATTCTCCAGCGAAGTGAGCAAGAATGCGGCGCTGGCAAAAGCAAGGTTCGATGCCGCGTTCGAGTTGCTCAAGCAGGAGAGCACGGTGGATGCGGGCAACATCGCAGCCATCGGCTACTGCTTCGGCGGCTCGGTGGCGTTGAACATGGCGCGCATCGGCGAACCGCTCAAGGCCGTAGTCAGTTATCACGGCGGCTTGGGTACAGATCATCCTGCGGAACCGGGTAAGGTGCAAGCGCGCATCGCCTCGTTTACCGGCGAAGATGATCCCATGATACCTGCGACACAGGTTGCTGCATTTCGTCAGGAAATGGAAAAGGCGGGTGTGACACCAAAGATAGTAACCTATCCCGGTGCCCAGCATGCTTTCACCAATCCGGAAGCCGACAAATATGGCAAAGAGTTCAAGCTGCCGCTGGCCTATAACGCTGCGGCAGACAAGGATTCATGGGATGCGGGTTTGGCGTTTCTGGCGGATGCGTTCAAAGCGAAATAGTTGAATTGCAGGATGTCTGTGGAACTTGATATCGTTCCTATGCTCCGCGTCACAGCCATTAAGTTTAACGACATTTAAGCACTATAACAACGTCGTTCCCGCGAAGGCGGGAATCCAGCAACATAAAAATCCCTTGCGCAGCAAGGACAAAATCGAAAGGCATGTTAAACAAACCACTGGATTCCCGCCTTCGCGGGAACGACGAATCCCTTACATAACGGCAGTGGCGCGGAGCGTGGGAACGATCAACTGAGCAGGACACTTAACTGACTTTTACATGCTGGAAATCTCGTTAATCATCGTTGTGCTGGTTCTGGTCGCCTTATCGCTTGCGATGCAGCACAAGTTGCCAGCGCGCTCTGCGCAGATGCTGGAACAGCAGCATCGTGCCATGCTGTCCGATCTGCATGACGGCCTGAACAAACAGGGTGACCGGCTGATCGCGAGCCAGGCAGAACACGCCGAACGCCTGCGTACGGCGGTGGGTGAGGAATTACGCCTAACCCGCGAGGCGATTACTGCCTTGCAAGCCAAACAGGATGTGCTGCGCAGCGAGATACTTGCCCAGACGCTGGAAAAGTTGACGGAACAGGGGCGCGAAGACCAGAAGCTGATTCAGGATTCTTTCCGCAATGCTACGCAGCATCTGGCAAACAGCATCGAGACCTTGTCCAAGACTGTGGATGGACGGCTGGAACAGATTGGCGGCAAGGTGAATGAGCGTCTCGACGAAGGTTTCAAGAAAACCAACGAGACTTTTGTCAGCGTGATGGCGCGGCTTGCCACCATAGACGAGGCGCAGAAAAAAATCGACGGTCTGACCACCAATGTGGTGAGCCTCCAGGAACTGCTCGGTGACAAGCGTTCGCGCGGCGCGTTCGGCGAAGTGCAACTGGAAGGGCTGGTGCGCAATATCATGCCGCCGCAATCTTATTCCTTGCAGTACAGCTTGCCAAACGGTACCCGCGCAGATTGCGTGCTGATGTTGCCGGAGCCGACCGGCATGGTGGCGGTGGATGCCAAGTTCCCGCTGGAAAATTACCACCGCATGTTCGATGCGGGTCTCGCAGAGTCCGACAAGGTTCTGGCGCAACGCCAGTTCAAGGCGGACATCAAAAAACATGTGGACGACATCAGCGGAAAATACATCATTCCGGGAGTGACTTCCGATGGCGCAGTGATGTTTGTTCCCGCCGAAGCGGTGTTCGCAGAGATCCACGCGCATCATCCGGATGTGGTGGACTATGCCATGCAGCGGCGTGTCTGGGTGGTGTCGCCCACCACGCTGATGGCGGTACTGAACACCGCCCGCGCGGTGATGAAGGATGTGGAAACGCGCAAGCAGGTGCATATCATCCAGGACGAGCTGGGCAAGCTCGGGAAGGACTTTGGCCGTTTCGACGAACGAATGAAAAAACTTGCCGAGCACATCCGACAAGCGAACAAGGATGTGGATGAGGTGCAAATCAGCAGCCGCAAAATTTCCGAACAGTTTGCTAAAATAGAACGTGTGGAACTTGACCAACCGGCAGTTTTGCCAGTAGTATCGGAAAAATAGCTTTGATGGCGTTATATAGTCGGCGAAATTGACTACACTACCAAACTGTAATTTTTCACGCTGTTTGGTATTGCACGAAATTTAGATGAAATTCGCGGCGTATCGTTTATAATCAACATGTAAAAAATCTTGCGGACTTTTTTCGAATTCCGCATGTGCGCATAAGAATGGACTGCGCGGTGTGGAAATGATTAGCGCAATAAATTACATAATTTATCCAGAAAGGACAGTCATGAAAAAAAGAACAATAGCCATCACATTGCTGGCGACCGTATGGGCGATGACAAGCGCCCAGGCGAGCCAATTTGACGGCGGATTTGTTGGCGGAAAGGCGGGCAATAACAGCTCGGATATTTCCGGCGGCCCTCTTGCGACAGGCTCCAAAGATACAACAACGTGGGGCATAGACGAAGGCTATAACTGGGATATGGACAGTTTTCTGCTGGGGGCTGATTTTTTCGTGAATGTCAATCACAAGGCTGATCATGCAACACCAGCCAGAAGCTACAGCAGTTCTTCTGAAGGCCTGGGGCTGAAGTTCGGGGTGCCAATGGATAACTGGATGCCCTATGTCCATCTCGGTTACGCTAAAACCAAAGGCGGGTACGACGCTTCTAAAATTAGTGCCTTTGGACTGCTTGGCGGCTTGGGTGTCGAATACAAATTCGCACCGAACTGGGGTGTAAATGCCGAATGGTCCGGCAGTTCTGCAACGGGCAATGGTTCCAAGTTGAATAACGATAACGTTACTGTCGGTGTCAGATACTATTTTGGCTCGGTAGCGGCAGCACCGGCAACTGCGTCTTCACCGGCGTCGGCAACTGCACCGGGAGCGATGGCCGTGAAGGAAACTCCCAAAGCCGAGCCGGTTGCTGCCCCTGCGGCTACAATGGGAACGGCACCAGTGGCCAAATCTGCACCTGCTCCTCAGTCCAGGGAAAACTGGAAAACCATCCTGACCGAGAAGCCGGTTCTTCTTGAAGGGGCGAACTTTGCAACCGGCTCCTCCAAGCTGTTGAAGACGGCAAACGTGAAGCTGAATGAAGTGGTAAACGCAGCCAAGCAGTACCCCGAGGTGAAACTGGAAGCAAGCGGCCATACCGACAGTCTTGGTAATAAGGCGCGCAACCAGAAGCTGTCGGAGAATCGCGCGGCTTCCGTAAAAGCATATCTGGTAAAGCATGGCGTAGCTGCCGACCGTATCAGTACCGTCGGTTATGCCGATACGAAGCCGATTGCAGATAACAAAACCAAGGCAGGCCGTGCAGCCAACCGCCGTGTCGAGGTGCGTTATGTTATCAAGGAATCCAAGAAAGTCCGCGCCACTGAATGAGTCATGTGGTGAAACAAGAAAAGCGGGCTCTGCCCGCTTTTTTGTTGTCCGTCTGATTGTTATGTGTATCCGTACATGAGGGATTTGTGTTTATAAACTGCCGCTGAAAATGGCAAGGCAGTTTTTTCTTTTATGGTGATGGCATAATGCCGGTGTGGCGGTATCATTGTTTATGGCCAGTTGTGTCGCCACGCAAGAGAAGCTATAGGGAGCCATGCCAGTAAAGGGTTACAACCAATAATGAAAATAGCGATTGCTCAAATCAATTGCACGGTCGGAGATCTGGGCGGTAATGCCGCTAAAATTCTTGCCTATGCAGAACGTGCGAAGCATCAGGGTGCCAAGTTGCTGCTTGCCCCCGAGCTGGGGCTGTGCGGATACTCGCCGGAGGATCTGTTGTTGCGTGACGGCTTTTACCGCGCCTGCGCACTGGCGTTGCATCATCTAGCGGAACAGGTGCATGGTATCACAGTGGTGGTGGGGCATCCGCATCAGGCGGGCGAGAATTATTTCAATGCCGCTTCAGTGCTGAGGGATGGCAAAATCATCGCCACTTACCACAAGTATTCGTTGCCCAACCACAGCGTGTTCGATGAGGAGCGCTATTTCGAGCACGGGGTATCGCCTTGCCTGTTGGAAATGGATGGTGTCAAGTTCGCAATTAATATCTGCGCCGACATATGGGAGGAACATGCCGCACGGCAGGCGCGCAAAGCCGGTGCGGAGGTTCTGCTGGTGCTGAATGCTTCACCTTATCATCTGGATAAACAATTAACGCGCTATGAAGCAATCCGTGACCGTATCGGCGAAACCGGGCTGGCAGTCGTGTATGCCAA
Organism: uncultured Nitrosomonadales bacterium; assembly: GCA_903873725.1. Classification (GTDB taxonomy): domain Bacteria; phylum Pseudomonadota; class Gammaproteobacteria; order Burkholderiales; family Gallionellaceae; genus CAIQPV01. The sequence goes on along the minus strand of CAIQPV010000332.1, from coordinate 1,685 downwards.
CATGGTGGGAGGCCAGGACGAACTGGTGTTCGACGGCGCTTCATTTGCCATGGATAAGCTAGGCAAGCTGACCCACCAGTTTCCTTCCTTTGAGGAAACATTGGGACTGGTCGAAATTCGCGACGGCAATTTGGTACCGGGCGAAATTGTAACTGCACTGACGCAGGAAGAAAGCATCTACCGCACGTTGTGCATGGGAGTGAAGGATTACATAGTCAAGAACCGTTTTCCCGGGGTACTGCTGGGGCTGTCAGGCGGTATTGACTCTGCGCTGACGCTGGTGGTGGCAGTGGATGCATTGGGGGCGGACAAGGTTCGTGCGGTGATGATGCCCTCGCCCTACACTGCGCAGATCAGCCTGGACGATGCGCGCAAAATGGCGTCCATCCTTGGCGTGCGCTACGATGAGCTGGATATCAAGCCTGCGTTTGATGCCTACCTTGCTACTTTGGGCAAACAGTTTGAAGGGTTGCCGCCGGATGCCACCGAAGAAAATATTCAGGCGCGCATACGCGGCAATTTGCTGATGGCACTGTCCAACAAGACCGGTTCGCTGGTGCTGACGACCGGTAACAAATCGGAAATGACCGTAGGTTACTGCACGCTTTACGGTGATATGGCAGGGGGTTTTGCGGTGCTCAAGGATGTCAGCAAAACTTGGGTATACCGCCTGTCCGGTTACCGTAACAGTTTGGGGCGGGTGATTCCGGAGCGCATTATCACGCGACCACCCAGCGCAGAACTGAAGCCGGATCAAACCGATCAGGATAGTCTGCCGCCTTATGATGTGCTGGACGGAATCATGGCCTGTTACGTGGAAAAAAACCTGCCCATTGCCGAGATCGTGGCAAATGGCTATGCCGAAGCAGACGTGCAGCGCGTGGTCAGGCTGATCCGCATCAATGAATACAAACGGCGCCAGGCACCGGTCGGCGTGCGTATCACCGACCGCAGCTTCGGCAAGGATTGGCGCTATCCGATCACCGTTCGTTACCAGGAAGATTTCTAGGGTGAACATCGCGCGACGCAACTTTGTCGCGCTGACACACTGCTGGAGAGATGAAGAGGAGAGAGCCGCCAAAGAGATGTTTTCCATCATATGCGGCTATTTGCCATGGCCGTTAGTGCGTTATACTTGCAACACCATTTATTTCCGGGAGCCACCATGAAAAAAATCGAAGCCATCATCAAACCATTCAAGCTCGACGAAGTGCGCGAAGCACTTTCAGAACTGGGTGCCAGCGGCCTGACCGTGACCGAGGTAAAAGGCTTCGGGCGGCAAAAGGGGCACACAGAACTGTATCGCGGCGCGGAATATGTGGTGGATTTCCTGCCTAAAATCAAGGTCGAGGTCGTGGTGGCCGATGCCATGATGGACACTGCCGTGGAAGTCATCGTCAAAGCGGCGCATACCGGCAAGATCGGCGACGGCAAGATTTTTGTCACCTCGATAGAGCAAGTCATCCGCATCCGCACGGGCGAGACTGACGAAGGTGCGATTTAGCTCGATCAATGAATTGCTTCGCGCTCCCGACGCGGCGGAATTCATTCGCGGCCGGAATTGCCGAGGCAAGAGGCTACGCAGTTTTGATTGGGGAGTAGTTTCTGATGGTGCCAAAATTTGTCGGTGTGACGGGACTGCCGAGGGCAGGCTCGACTTTGTTATGCCAATTGCTTGCACAGCA
>CAIQPV010000331.1 GCA_903873725.1 uncultured Nitrosomonadales bacterium | reverse complement strand
GTGTCGTGAATTATGGAAAGCTCAATAAGTGTCGGCTAACCTTACATTCGAGAGGGACTGGCTACGCCAGCCCCTCAATTCAACTACAAGGGCTTCCCCATTTTAGCAAGCGTTTTTGAAGTTACTATTTCATAGCCAGTCTCCGTTCCGTTTCATGTCGCGCTGTTTGCATCGTGCGAGAAGGTGAAGGACTGCTAAACTACAAACGGTCATGTTGGGCTATTGCCCGGACCCTGATGAAAGACGCGCGCCGGGACCTCATTCGTTAGTCGGGTGTGTGCTGCTTCCCCTTGAATTGATCAGGCTCCCCCGGCGCGGGTCCAACCCGCTTCACATCAACGCTGGCAGTGCATCGGTGATTCTTTGTCGCCGCCCGGCGGCGCGCATACTCCTTTCGAGTTTCTTCTCTGGCAGACGGTTTTGGTTTTCAATCCTTGCCCGGCTCCCCTTTGAAATCTTCGCCGTATTTCAACACCGCCCACGCCAGCCGCGCATTTTTCGCCGCGATGGCGATCACCGCGCGCCAGTAGCCGCGCCGTTCCTGCAATGATCTGGCCCAGCGGCTGAAGCGATCCTGCTTGTCGCCCAGACTGTTGAGCACCGCTCGCGCGCCCATGACCAGCAGGCTGCGCAGGTAGCCATCTCCGGCCTTGGTGATGCGTCCCAGGCAGCATTGGGGCTGTTCACCATGACAGAAGCCCGAAAGTTAGCGAGCCAATCCCGATGAGGAAACCACAATCGGGAGAACTGAATGCGGGAGAACCGCACGTTCGGTTCGGAGGACGGGGAGGGCGAAAGTCTTTCTCGACCCCTATCAAAAACGGCATAATCTGTTGAAATACCAAAAAATTCTTTGCCAACTACGTTTTTTAGGATGAGCTGACAATCACTTAGAACTTATCCGTAAATAATATTTTCATCTAACTTGATCTTTCTGAATGCCATGATGGCCGCAGCCAAGTGGTTGAGTGCCAGAAAGCTGCGATCAAGTTTTTCGTATCTCACCAGCAGTTTACGAAATCGGTTGAACCAACTGTGGGTCACTTCAACCACCCAGCGCCGAGCCTTTTTGTCGGGATCACGCTTGAGTTCATCCGCTTCCTGCCCCCGTCCTTTAACATGAGGAATGTAGCCATGCTCCTCAATAACTTTCAGTGCAGGCGCTCCGTCATAACCAGCGTCGGCACACAAATGCTTGTTTCGCCTTATAGGTGGATCGGCTCGGTTGACCACGACAGCATCAAGCACTGCCTCCAACTGCGAAACATCATGCCGGTTGGCTCCGGTCACGACGAACGATAACGGGATCCCACGGCCGTCCACCAGCAAATGGCGCTTGCTTCCATTTTTTTCCCCGATCCGTTGGATTGGGTCCAATGCTTTCCTGAGCCAACGGTGCCTTCATCATCGCCCCGTCTATACTCTGCCATCGCCAGGAGATGCCTTCTAACTCGTCGTACTCGGCAAGCCCCAGCTTCCACAAGACTTCAAAGACACCTGCTTTCTCCCACTCAAGAAAGCGGGCATGAATCGCACTGGCACTACCGTAACGTTCGGCAGGGAGTGCCTTCCACTGACAGCCGGTTCTTAGCACGTACACGATACCTTCAAATACAAGACGTGGATCCTTGGGCTTGCGTCCACCACCTGTTTTCCGGGTGTAGCTTTTATCGCTCGCTCTCTGGCGTGATGGAATCAGTGGCTCGACACGACTCCAAAATGCATCAGTAACTTCCCATGCTTTTGCTTTTGCCATTCTTCCCCCATTCGCGAACATCGCACATGGGAATTCATTATACTTTATTTACGGATAAGTTCTTAGAGTCTTTTGACATGACCAAAATTGCTATTCAAATCGATCCAGAAATTCAGGGCGGAGCCCTTGTTTTTGTTGGTACGCGTGTCCCCGTTAAAACATTATTCGATTACTTGGAAGCAGGGGACTCGCTTGCCACGTTTTGCGAAGATTTCCCATCTGTACCGCAGAAACTTTGTGTCGCCGCACTTGTTGCCCCGCATGATCGATTGCTGCGGTTGTATGGGGAGTATTTGGCTTCCATTAAGATTGAAATTCAGGCCGGTACCAGACGTGACAACTCGGGAGTGGGCTCCGGATGAAAAAGGTTTCTCGACTAACTGTGTTGCAATTTTCAGGATTGACAGAATCAGGCAAACGAACTGACGAATTGTATGGCCTGCTCAGCCTGCTCATCGACCTGCTCTTTTACTTCTTCGGCTTTGGACGGGTCTATTCCCAACGATTCCCACTCCTCGGTGCTGATGTCGGAAGAACCGTGCTCGATAAAACCAATAGTTGGGAGCAGCTTTAACACGATGTTAATCATCCGCACCAGCGGCTGTCCGGCTTCTGCTTCGATTGCTTCAGGGTGATGGTGGTAGCGTAGCACGGCTATAATTTCCTCCGGCAAATTCCAGTGGCGTCCAAGTTCCGCGCCTAATTCGTCATGACACATGTCCAGAATTTCCCGTTCAACTTCCAGTGACGGGCGACCGGTTTCTGCGGCCAGGCGGGTATGCAACTTGTTGCTTAACGTTGGGGAAAGGAAAGCCAGTGCCAGATAGCCTATGTCGTGCAGCATGCCGGCAAGAAAAAGCTGGTCATCCTGCGGACGTGTTTTTGCCGGCATGAACCGCACGAGGCCCAGCATGGCGAATGCAACACTGAAGCTGTGTAACCATAAATCCTGCATGTTAAACTTTCCGGAAGGAGGTTTGGACATCAGGGACATGATGGCAATGCCGGTGGAAACCGACTGGACGCGTTTGAGACCCAACAGCATCACAGCATCCTTCATGGTTCTTACATGGCGCGACACGCCGATCTGTGCAGAATTGGCCAGCCCGAGGATTTTTGCCGAGATTTGCGGATCCTGCTCGATCAGCACCAGCAGCATCCGCTCGCCCTCTTCTGTATCAAGTCTTAATGCCAGAAGTTTTTGGGCAATGACCGGCATGGCTGGTAAAGCATCCAGATTCTGGACAGCCTTCCTGAGGTCTATTTGTCCGCTCTCATTACCGGTGCGGGTCGTTTGCCTCATCTTGTTATGTTGATTGATTATTGTAATGATGGCTTCATTCTTATGCTTAATGGCAATCGAAAGTGCGGTACTGCCGTCCTCAAGCCGCATTTCGCTGTCAGCCAAGTGGCTTAACAGTAACTTCACTACTTCGGCGTGCTCATTGGCAGTTGCCTTGTGCAGTGCCGTCCAACCGTCCTTGCTGGCCAGGTTTACGTTGGCGCCACTGGCAATCAGCAAGTTGATTGAGTCAATATGTCCTCGAGTGGCAGCCTGAATAAGGGGGGTCCAGCCGAAGTTGCAACTCGCATTCGGGTCTGAGTTGTTTTCAAGCAGCAGCTTAACCACGCTGGTATGACCGTTGAAGGCGGCCAAATGCAATGGGGTATATCCTGCCTTGTCCTTGAACTGGATGTCAGCGTGGTTCTGTATCAATAACCGGGTGATATCTTCATTGCCATTGAATGAAGATATCATCAGCGGAGGCCATTCGTGCTCGTCAAGCACATTCAAGTCGAAGCCATGACTCAGAAACTCGCTAACTGACGTGCTGGAACCCGTTTCAATCAACTTGAAGAATTCTTGCGGCGAGTAAATGAAACTCTTGCTTTCTGGTACCTGTAAATCCCGATTCTGCAGTTCCGGGTCGTCGATTGCAGCCCAGGGATTTTCGATTTTATCCTGGCTTACCGTGCAGGTACGCTCATGAAATTGGCTCAGGCGAAAAATTTCCACTGCTACTTTCTTCGGAAATCCCTGGCGTGCTCCTCCGCGTTTGTCGACAATCAGGTCAAAGAAACACTTGCCTGCCTGCGGGGTATACCACGCATCAATTATTTTGTTCATGACGCGCAGATAATTCTTTTCCAGCTCATGAGGATATAAGCTTTCATCGCCCTGCAATATATCCAGCATTCTTGTATTCATGTCAATTTTGATTATTAAGTGATCAAAAACTTTCAGGTTGTTCGCGGGATGAATGATCATGTATTCACAGAATACATTGATACTTAGGCATATTATGTATGCATTTTATCGAATTGCAAATGGTATTTTGGCTTATTAATCTCTTTGGGTTCGATTTACCGTTGCATGTAGCGAAAGCTGTCCGCAGGACAGCAGCTTTTTTGGGGGTTGGTACCCCGCAGCTTGTTGCGGAGAGATTCATTTGTCCCGCCAGTGTCCCACAAAAGAAAAATGACCTAGGTTTTTACACCTAAGTCATTGATTTGTTGGTGGGCCCTGAAGGACTTGAACCTTCGACCAAAGGATTATGAGTCCTCTGCTCTAACCAACTGAGCTAAGGGCCCGTAAAAGTTATGGGAACCTCTAATAATCCAATTTCCGTCGCCATACTGTGTTACTCATAAAAAATTACTCCTAACATATCAGGCATATGCGTCGTCGTAATTTTGTACTTGCGCCTTGTCTG
>CAIQPV010000330.1 GCA_903873725.1 uncultured Nitrosomonadales bacterium | reverse complement strand
GCAATGCCCGCTGGTTATTGTCGCCCTACGCCTCAGCTCTGAGTTGGGGTTCAAGGGTAATAAGGCTTTAATTCTCCAGAGTTGCGCATGACACTCCCAAAATGGCTTTGCCTGAGTGCGTTAATCATCCTCCTCGACCAGCTCAGCAAGGCTTCGGTCAGCAATCATTTTGTTTACGGCCAAAGCCTGGTGATTACCCGATTTTTCAATCTGCTGCTTGCGCACAACCAGGGTGCGGCGTTCAGCTTTCTCAACGATGCCGGCGGCTGGCAGCGCTGGATGTTCAGCGTCATTGCCGTGGTCGCGTCGGCGTGGATTATCTGGCTGCTGCGCAAGCATGGCGAGCAGAAACTGTTTTGCTTCGGTCTGGCTATGATACTGGGCGGCGCACTCGGCAACCTGATAGACCGTGTCGCTTACGGTTATGTGGTGGACTTCCTGCTGTTCCACTGGAACGAGCACTATTTTCCCGCCTTCAATCTCGCCGATTCCTCAATCACCTGCGGCGCGGGGTTGTTGCTGTGGGATGGTTTTGTGAACAAACCGGAGAAGGCTTGATGAAGACAAATAATCCATTACCACAAAGCTGCGTCATTCCGGCGAAGGCCGGAATCCAGCAAGAACAAACACCCCGCGAAGCGGACAAAATCGCGGAGTCGCCCGGCATTCGCTGGAATTTTATTGTCAACTGGATTCCGGCCTACGCCGGAATGACGGGCTGATGGACATTCTGCTTGCCAACCCGCGCGGCTTTTGTGCCGGAGTGGACCGCGCCATTGAAATCGTCGAGCGCGCGCTGGCGCTGCACGGTGCGCCCATTTACGTGCGCCATGAAGTGGTGCACAACAAATTCGTGGTGGACAACCTGCGAGCCAAGGGAGCGGTGTTTATCGAAGATGTTGCCGACGTGCCGTCCGGCGGCATCCTGATTTTCAGCGCGCACGGCGTGCCGCAATCGGTGCGGCGAGAGGCTGAGGCGCGCGGCCTGACCGTGTTCGACGCCACCTGCCCGCTGGTCACCAAGGTGCATATCGAAGTGGCGCGCCTGCGCGAGCGCGGCAAGGAAATCGTCATGATCGGACATGCCGGGCATCCGGAAGTGGAAGGCACCATGGGGCAGGCGGAGGGCGGCATGTATCTGGTGGAATCCCCCGCCGACGTGCAACACCTTGCAGTGCAGGACGAAAACAATCTGGCCTTTGTCACCCAGACCACACTCTCGATGGACGATGCGGAAACCATTATCAGCGCGCTGAGGGCGCGTTTTCCCGCCATCACAGGGCCGAAGAAAGATGACATTTGTTATGCCACGCAGAACCGCCAGGACGCGGTCAAGCTGCTGGCGAAGCAATGTGATGTAGTGATTGTGGTCGGTTCGCCCAACAGCTCCAATTCAAACCGCCTGCGGGAAGTGGCGCGCAACATGAACGTGCAGGCCTATCTGGTGGACAATGCTGCCGAAGTGCAGGCGGAATGGCTAAGCGGAAAATTTCATGTCGGCATCAGCGCAGGCGCATCCGCCCCGGAAGTGCTGGTGCAGGATGTGCTTGCGCGGCTGAAGGAACTCGGTGCGGAGAGCGTGCAGGAATTGCAGGGCATCAGCGAGAACGTGGTGTTTCCGGTACCCAAGGCGCTTAATCCGTAAACTCCTGAACTGAGCGTCCCGGTCGGACAAGAATGACCGCCCATCATTCCAAAATAGCCATTTATCGAATTGGTTTGACTTGGAATACAAAGCTATTAAACTTAGCTTATCTCGGCACGCTCGCGCGATTCAATACAAGAGGTAAGTCCCATGAAAACATTTAGAATCCTGACGAAACTTATTGTTGCGGCATTGCTGGCAATGAGTTCGATTTCAGCTTTTTCCGGCACTCCATCCCAGCTTCCGTTAAGCCTGAAAAGCGGGGTGCCTCCCAACGTCATGTTTGCGATGTCAGTTGAATATCCGACCGCGACCAATTTCGCCTATCAGGATTCCGGCAGCTATTCTCGCGGCAATACCTACCTCGGCTATTTTGATGACACCAAATGCTACTCTTATCGAGGCTATCTGACCGGAGGGGCAGCCAGTAGCACGAATTCCGTGACCAGCGCGAATTCAGGCTGGTTCGTTCCGATCGAATATGCAACTACTCAGGGCGGCGCGCCCCATGCATGTCCTGACAACTATGCCCAATGGTCGGGCAATTTCCTGAACTGGGTGTCAATGACCACGACTGACGAATTCCGTATTGCGATGACCGGCGGGAACAGGGTGGTAGATCTTCCCAGCAACTCCGGCAGTTGCAGTCCGGCATGTCCGAACGGGCTGACCGTGCTGGAAAAAAGCTGGCAGACCAGCCCGACCGACCTGTTCAACAAGACCTGGACTGAAGACGGTTACACTACCGATTATAATAACGGTGATTCCCTGACCATTGTCAACCAGGGGAATAAAAACAAAATGGTGATCACCAGCGGGTCGGCGATTGCCGGCACGGCGACTTGCAACAACCCCACTTCCTCGGGCAGCACGGTCACCTGCTCAAACTATACCCTTTCCAACGGCGATACCACAACCTGCAGTACGTATTCAGGTGACGGAATTACTACTCCCTATACGTGCACGGCCTTTGCCAACAGCAGCGGCGGAACGGCCATTACCTCGCCGACGGCAACCGCCACCGCATCAGTGGCAGTGGCGGGTATTTCCGGCTCAGCGGTGATCAGTTGCCCGGCGGACAATACCAGGACGTTTGCGCAAAAGGAAACGGTTTGTACCGCCACCCTGTCCGATGGATCAACCGGCACATGCTCGGGCTGGAATGCCGGTCCGGGATCAACAACAGCCAATGCCTACACCTGTACCGGGTTCAACACTTTTTCAAATCTGGAAACCTTCGGTTTTACCTCATCGGGTACCAACGCAACGGTTACGGATTTGGTGGCAGGGACTCAGATTGCCTACCCGTCTTCTTCCACCTATTATACTTGTTCCGTGTCCGTGACCGGATCGGGTTCAACCGCGACCGCGACCACGACTTGTCCTTCTACCGGCAGCTTTGGTCCGAACAGTTCGGTGGCAACCTGTACGGCTCTGGTGTCGAGCTACAGCGGACTCGGCACTCTTACAAGCTCACCGAAATATTGCACGACTTTTACCCTAAGCAATTCGAATGATCAATTTATATCAGAGGCTTATGCTACCGGTAGCGGCAATACCACCGGATCCAGTCCTAATATATATTCCATAAAATACAGGATTACCGCAGTGTCCTCTGATCCTGCCACGGTTAACTACAAGACCACATATACCGGATCATATAATTATCCTTCAGGCCAATCTTTAAGTTATTCCTCTACGTATAACGTTTCGATAGGCACCAGCCGATCCCTTTATGTCCGCGTGCAGGTTTGCAATCCGACAGTCGGCCTTGAGACGAGCGTCGGCAGCAATTATTGCCAGGTTTATGGCGATGGAACCACTTACAAGCCCACCGGGGTGTTGCAGAGTAATGGCAATACGATGCGTTTCGGGGTGACCTCCTATTTTAATGCGACCGACATTGACAACGCGGTACTGCGGGCAAAAGCAAAATATCTTTCGCCGAATTCTTATCTGGCGGCAGGGACATATACACCTAACGCGGCAGCCGAGTGGTCGGCAACCGATGGCACGCTGGTGGGCAATCCGGACTCGGCCGATTCCGCAAGTTGGTGGTCAAGCATCACGCCAACTCCTACCCACTCCGGGGTGATCAACTATATCAACAAGTTTGGTTCGACCGCCGCAAGTTACAAAAGCTGCGACAATATCAGCAAGCTTTACTACGAGACCTTAAAATATCTCCGTGGGGGGCAAGGTGTTACAGGTGGCATAGGCCCCACCACGGATTTTTACGATGGCGCGACGACCGGCAATAGTGACGGCTTCCCGGTGATCACGAGCTGGGATGATCCGGTTCAGTATTCCTGCCAGAAAAACTACATCATTACCATGGGTGATGCGAACACCCACTCCGACAAACGCTTGCCGGGTGGGTCTTTTGCCACCAGTTCAACGGGTTGCGACGCGGGCGGTTATACGGATTCCAATGGCAATGTTCACCCTGTTGACGCAGGCTCGCTGACCGGAGATTACGGAATAACCGGAACGATCAAACCTACTACAACTACCAGCGTAACAATTAACACGCCCAGCGATAGCGGCGGTGGCGGCGTTACCGATGCAACCAATGCGGTGGCTAAGATGGAGAACTTCCATGTGGGGAGTCTTGCAACGACCATCGCCGCTGACGGTGAAGCCAGCTATTATATCGCCGGACTGGCAGCCTGGGCAGCCACCAATAATATCCGCCCGGACATTGCTTCCAGCACCAACCCCATGCACGTGAAAACTTTCATGATAGACGTGAATGAATATCAACACTGCGATTATCAATCCCAGTTCTGGCTGACAGCCAAGTACGGAGATCCGAGCTACTACAACTTTTCAACTGCCGGAGTGGCAACCTGGAACTCAGGTGCCGCATGGTATAACTCAATCGGCAACACCAGCACAAGCTCAAGCTGCAATTCCAATGGACCACCGAACCAGACGGGTAATTTATGGTGGTGGCCCAAAAACCTGTTGCGTGCGGGCGACCCGATCTCGATGATCAGTTCGGTGAAGAGTGCCATCCAGGCCATTGCGGCCGAACAGGGCGATGAAGCGGCACTGGCCCAATCGGCCGGAACGCTGAATACCGGTACCGGGGCTTACATCTACCAGGCAGGTTATAACTCTGCCGCCTGGACCGGCGATGTCCAAGCTTACATACTTAACCAGTCAGGTCAGATAGTAGACATCAGTGGTGTTGTTCAGAGCTCTCCCTATCAACCCGACTGGGCTGCATCGCATATGCTACCCCTGCCATCCAACCGGAACGTGTTCACTTTCAGGCGCGATACCAATGTAGGCACGCCTTTTGCGCCTGATTCCTCGGGAACCACGATCACCACCAATTTCGACAGCGTCGAACAAAACTATTTGAACAGTACCGATGCGCTGGGTGCCGATCGAGTCAAATATATACGCGGGGACATGTCAAACGAAGCATATATGCCGAGCACATTGGTCGGAAATACCAGCCCGAACATCGCAAATCCGGCAAACCACGGCTGGCGCTCACGTCTTGCAGTGGGTGTTTCCTGCACCTATCCGGGCACGTATCATGACGGAGATGCCTATTCATGTCCTACTCCGGCAACTTCATCCTCGGCCGCTTCTTACTATACAACCGGACCGACGGGGCAACTTGGCGATATTATTGATTCCAGCCCCCTGTATGTTGCAGCCCCATCCCAGGCTTACGCGGATTCCAGTTACAAAACATTTGCGGTTGCTAATGCTTCGCGTGCACCCATGGTCTATGTAGGGGGAAATGATGGCTTGGTGCACGGTTATAACGCTGCATATACCATTAGTTCGACTACCGGTTTGCCGGTTGCTACGTCAGCAAGCGGAACAGAAGTATTTGCATACGTTCCCTATGCCACCTATCCCACGCTGAATAATCTCATGAATCCGACCTTCGTCCATACGTTTTATGTGGATGGCAGTCCGGTTTCGGCGGATGTCAACAGTGGCTCAACCTGGAAGACGATCCTGGTGGGTGGTATGGCTGCCGGAGGGAAAGGCGTTTACGCGCTGGATGTAACAAATCCAGTGGGTTCGGGATTCACCGCATCGAATGTGCTGTGGGAGTTCACCAATCTGGACGATCCTGATTTGGGATATACCTTCAGCCAGCCCATTATCCAGAAACTCAAAAACGGACACTGGGCAGTGATCTTCGGCAACGGCTTCAACAGTGTTGATTCATCCGGAAACCCCAACAATAACAATGCTTATCTGTTTGTTCTTTACGTTGACCCGGGTTCGGGTGGCACTCCATGGAATTTGCCGGGTCCGTCGGGAACATATAGTTCAGGCTGGGTGCTGAACACAAATTATTTCAAGATTGCCCTGCCCAGCCCCGGCACTCCGAACAACGCTTCCAATGGTCTCGGAGGGGTGGCCGCCATTGATACCGATGGTGACGGGATGGTTGATTATGTCTATGGTGGCGACAGGAATGGCAATATGTGGAAAGTGGATCTTACCGGCTGTACGAACACTTCATGCACTTTGGCCTCAGCATTTAGTGCGAGTTCACAGAATCAGCCGTTATTCTCCGCTAAAGACAGTGCAGGGAACCGGCAACAAATCACCACAACTCCCAAGGTGGTGAACAGCCTGAATGGCGGCTATATGGTACTGTTTGGAACAGGCTCGTGGATAGATACGACAGATCCGAATTCTCCTTTCAAAACCGATACGCTGTATGGAATTTGGGATCAGAACACCGGTTTGGCAGCTTCGCCGGTAACCGGGCGTAGTGTGTTGCAACCCCAGGCACTCCTGGGAGATGCCACCGTGCTGACCAGCACCACCACATCCAGCGGGATTACGACGACCACGACGACCACGACGACGCTACCCTGTGTGGGGCAATGTACCACTACTGTTACCAGCGTTTTTGATAGCAACGGAAATCAGACATCATCAACTTCGTCCACGTCAAACACTGCGACGCCGCCGTGTACTCTTGGTTCGACAGGCTGCACTATCTACATGGCTCCATCTTCTTGCGCGCCAAATTACACGACGACAGCGCTGTCGTCGATTGGTAACCAGACTGACTTGTGTCCGCAGTATATTCCGAATCCGTCTACTGCTTCGTTCTCACCTTCAACTGTTGCCCTCGCGACACCTTCAACACCATCGCAGTATGGCTGGTATTTCGATCTGATCGATTTCGATACGGGCAGCGGGTCCGATATTCTGGGTCTGCTGAGCAGTGGAGAACGTTCGCATTCCGATCCTCCGGTCGCGAATGGAACCACAATTCAGTTTACGTCACTGATGCCCTCGACTAATCCTTGTAACGGGAACACCTCCGGGTTTGAGTATGATTTATCGTACATGAACGGCGGAGCCGCTACCACGGGTATATTTGTTATCCCGGGCTCAGTGCAAAACAACGCGGGATTTGTGCAATTCGTCGGAGCAAGCGGAAAAGTTTACCAAGTGGCTGCGGGCGGGCAGACCTTATCTTCCGGCGCGGCGCTAAACCCTATATCTTTCAATGCGACTCCTCCCGCTTCGGTCACCGGGAGCACGGCAGCCGGTATGCCAACCGGTACGCCAACGGGGACTTGTGCCGGTTCGACAGGCTGTGCCACCCAATTCCCGAGTAACGGCAGATATCCTTACATTCCGGGCTGGGGTTTTCTGATGAACCTGAACAGCGGCGGGGCTTCAACCAGCGGTAGATGGCTGTTGAGTTGTTATCCGGCCGAAATTGGCAGCGGTATTACGTGTGGCTGGCGCCACAACAATCAAGCATTTGGTGTGCTCTCATGGAAGCAAATTCAGTGATTCTAAATAATCCATAACTAAACAAGGAATTCTATGAAAACACGTGCCGCAGGTTTTACCCTCATCGAGGTCATGATCACGACTGTCATCATCGCGATATTAGCGGCGGTTGCCTTGCCGGCATACCAGAACTACGAGACAAAAAGCAGTCGGAAACAAGCCGAGGCGGTCATGCTGGGCATCGCGCAAACGGAGGAGCGTTACTTCACCAACAACAACACATACTGCGCAATACCAAACGCATGCGCGACCGGTTGGAACATCAGTGCGGGGCCCAGCAACTCACCCACCTACACTATTACAGTCGCGGGGCAGGCAGGGTGTACGATAGCAACTTGTTATACCATCACCGCCACCCCGACAGCCGCATATCTGGTCGCGGATAATAACTTGGGGAAACCATGCGGAACCTTGACCCTGACTAGCACAGGCGCCAATCCAAAAGGGCAAAATGG
>CAIQPV010000329.1 GCA_903873725.1 uncultured Nitrosomonadales bacterium | reverse complement strand
CGCGGCGCAAGATCGTCATTATCGATGAAGCGTGGGATCTGATGGGCAGCGGCAGCAGCGGGCACTTCATCGAAGCGGGCTATCGCCGCGCGAGAAAGTATGGCGGCGCGTTCGGCACGATCACCCAAAGTGTTGATGACTACTACAAGACCGAGGCCAGCAAAGCGTCAATCAACAATGCGGACTGGTTGTTCCTGTTGCGGCAGAAGCCGGAAAACATAGACCGCCTGGGCAAAGAAGGAAAGCTCCACATCGACGAGTGGATGAAGCGGCAGCTATCGAGCGTTTCCACGGAACACGGCCATTACTCGGAAATATTTGTGCATAGCCCCATGGGCTCAGGAATTGGACGCTTGCTGCTTGATCCATTCTCGATGATGTTGTTTTCCACGCGCGCCGAGGATTTCGAGCGCATAAAAGTGATGCGCGAGCAGATGGGGATGGCGACCACGCAAGCCATCGAAGTGCTGCTTGAGGAAAAAATTAAAAACGACAGACGCGTCAAACGCGTGCAGGACAGACGCAAAAGCTGAACCAACTTAATCGGAGATCAATATGTCTACCCTCGCACATTTCGTCACCGGGACTGTCGCAGCAACAATCGCAATTGTGGTCATGGCCGGATGGCAGCACTATCACCCCGCGCCGATGATGGCGAAGGTGGACATTATCGGTATTGTCACCGCCCAACAAAAAAACCTGGCAGCGCAAATGAAGCCCGGCATGGATCAGAAAGCGCAAGCCGAGATCATCGAGTCAGCCTCGCGCTTCGGTAAAAGGCTTGATGTGGCACTGACGCAAGTGGCGAGCGAGTGCAAATGCACCATCATCAACTCAGCCGCGATTATCAAGGATTCTCCCAGCAGCACTTACGATTACACCCAGCGTGTTCGGGAACTTGTCCTGAGCGACAAGTAAACCATGCGCGCTGTCACCCGTCTTTTGATCGTCCTGATAACAGCACTACTGCCTACAGCATCGCTGGCGTGGGAAGGGCGAGATTATCCGACAGGCATGGAGTACTCGTCTGTATGGGCGTGCCATGGTCAAGAGAAATTCAACTGGTATTGCGAAGAAGAAGCCAGGCCGCTCCCGCAGTCGAAAGTAACCGACAAGCCCATACTATCAGTCATACCATCAGAAAAATCCAGGGAGGAGATGGCGGTCGAGGAACTGGAGAAGATACGCAAAGACCTCGATGCCAAGCGCGCGCTCGCGGTGGTGCATCCAACACCGGACAATATAAAAGCGTACATGGCCGCGCAGAAGGTTGAAATTGACCGGGCCAGCTTCTTCGCCGATGTCTGGCGCAGAGTGCTTTGGCAAAACGCCGAGCTGAACTACGAGCTTAAAAATCCGATGAACAACTCCGCCATCAAAGTGGCGGCACGGGAACGCAAGGTCAAGGAAACCCAAACCATGACCGATCTGGCCCGAGAGTGGGGGCTATTTTTCTTCTTCCGCAGCGACTGCCCTTATTGCAAGCACATGGTGCCAACACTGCAATGGATTGCCCGGCAATACGACATGACGATCCTGCCGATCAGCCTGGACGGGGCAACCATTGATGGATTGCCACCCTCGGTCAAAGACAACGGGCTGTCGGCCCAACTCGGGGTCGAGGCCGTGCCGCTCTTTGTTCTCGGCAATGTCAAAACGCACAAGATGGTGATACTCGG
>CAIQPV010000328.1 GCA_903873725.1 uncultured Nitrosomonadales bacterium | reverse complement strand
GTTGGGGTCAACCAGCAAAGAGGATCAGGCGGGTATCTCGGAGTATTTCAAAACCCCGCTGGAAATTGCACTGACGGGCGGGTCGAATAGCAGCGAAAGCAAAAGCATGATTAAAGGGGGCGGGCAAGACGCGACTCGCAGCAAGGGTGAAGTGCGCAAGGGGGAAATCAAGCCGGAGAAAAAGATCGAGCTAAGAACGCCATCGGCCGAAGATATCCTGCGTATCGAAAAACAGAAAGAACTGGAAAAGCTTAAAGACCTGAAAGCCTCGATTGAAAAGGCCATCGATGCCAGCAAGAAGCTGCAACAGTTCAAAAATCAAATCCTGCTCGACATTACCACCGAGGGATTGCGTATCCAGATTGTAGACGAAAAGAACCGCCCTATGTTTCGTTCCGGGAGCGCACAACTGGAGTCCTATACCAAAGATATCCTGCATGAAATTGGCACCATGCTGAACCAGGTACCCAACAAGATCAGTTTGTCCGGACATACCGACGCGCAACCCTATTCAATGGGCGGCAAAAGCTATGGTAATTGGGAGCTTTCCGCTGATCGCGCCAATTCCTCGCGCCGTGAATTGATTGCAGGCGGGATGAGCGAAGAAAAAATCGTACGGGTCGTAGGTTTGTCTTCCGCCGTGCTATTCGACAAGATTGATCCGCTCAATCCGGTTAACCGGCGCATCAGCATCATAGTGATGAATAAAAAAGCGGAAGAATCTGCACACAACGACGGGGGAACGGTTGAGGTGGACGCGGCAAATCCGGATGCCGTTCAACCTGTCATAGACAATGTTTCAACGATGCCGCCAGCAGCCCATCAGTAATTTCTGTAACATTTAGAAGCTAACTCAACCATCCGAAAATCGGGGAGTGCAGCCAGTCGGGCGCGGGATGGGCTACTGATTTACACGGTTAAAATTAAAGTTTCCTGCGCTCTGGCCGTAATGAAGCAAGAGGCTAAGAAATCCTTCATACCTTAAATACAATAATCGATTCTAAGTGGCGGGGATGGTATATGGAAAATTGGTGGGGTGCTCTTTCACTAAAAAATAAGCTGCAAATCCCGATCCAGATTATCTTGCTGCTCATCATGATTGGTGCGCAACGCTGGGTGTTTAATCAGTTCGAGGAGCGGGTGCTGGATGACGCCAAGCAAAAGGCTACGGTATCTGCAGATGGCGTAATTAACGGGCTGAACATGCTGATGCTGAATGGCATCATCAGTCAGGCGGACCAACGCCAACTCCTGATCAAGAAAATGGGCTCATCTACCGATGTAGAAGAGTTGCGCGTTATTCGCGCCAAACAAGTACAAGACCAGTTCGGCCCCGGGTTGCCCGAAGAACAGGCAAAAGACGACATGGACAGGGAGGCGGTACAGAGCGCCAAAGCCCAATTCAAATCAATGGAAGCAGGAAATAAACACCTTTTACGCGCAGTAATTCCTTTCATTGTCAGCACCAATTTTCGGGGCACCAACTGCCTGCAGTGTCACC
>CAIQPV010000327.1 GCA_903873725.1 uncultured Nitrosomonadales bacterium | reverse complement strand
TATTTCCGGTTATGCCCAGCCGAATTACGTTTCGCCCCATTGCCGACGCTCAATTTTGACGATCGACCTCGGAGACGATTGGCTGGCTCTTTAAGACACTTAGCCGAAGTTGAGATTTGCGATCTGGTCGCTCCAGACCGGTCATTAAAGACTTTTATTGGTTAGCCGACTTTGCCGACCCATTGCGCTTGATTTCAACTGGTTCGGACCCTTCTCAAGCACCGACGCTAACGCATGGAGATCGACGCCAGAACTACGGCGACATCTTCCAACCCAGTCAGAGCATCGGGTCAAAGTCGGACGCCTGCTCGAAAAATCGGAGGTACGGACTTCCAGACCACAGGTCTGCCGTCCGTTCACCTAGTGCCTACCGAACACACGTTGCGGTCATGGCTGAGTTGTCGTTGTAAGAACCAGAGCCACCACCGCCTAAGTCCTTAAAATAGTGAAAGCCAGAACTGTATACGGTCGACGACCACGTTCCAACAATATTCCAACCCATACCACTCAGCGCCCCAGACGAATACAAGGAACCCAATTCCGACAACGTCGGCAGACGCCAACCGGTTAAGCCATTGTTAGTGCCCGCACATAATGCAGCGGCCTGGGCGTATGTATAGGTAGTATTTGTCGTCGGTATCCAGGTCAGACCGCCCTCATAAACATATCCGGTGGGCAGCGCCGATACTGCAACAACATTACCTATGTAGTTCAAAACAACGAAGGTATTGTTGCCAATATACTGAAGTTCGATGGCGTCGTACTGCGCGCCACTTATCGAGCCAGTCGTCGTAGACGATGTGCTGCCTGGAATATTGATTACTACAGTAGTCTGTCCCGCACTCGGGGTAATCGTCCATCCTCCCGTTCCAATGCCGCTTACTTGGATGACATCGCCCAGAGCCAAATCCGACGATAAGGGAAGCGTGATCGTGACCTGACCTCCGTAGTTTGCAATATATCCCTTGTTGGGCGCGGCCTGCTGCGTAGCAGTGACGATATTCACCCAGGTAATTCCCGGTCCGGCGGGGCCAGTAGCGCCATTGGTCCCGTTAGTCCCGTTAGTCCCGTTAGTCCCTGTAGCTCCGGTTGTTCCTTGTGCACCCGATAAAAATATATTCCAATCGGTATGCGTCCCCGAGCCACCAATAACGGTGACATTGACCGTCATGCTGGTGCCTGTGTATGCCGTTATCTGCCCGCTCATGTAATTGGCCACGTTGGCATTACTTGCCGCCATGACATATTCGCCCACAGAAAATGACATCCAGTCTTGCGTGGTAAAGACAGTTGAACCTGTTGCGATGGCAAGGCTTGTGACGCTTGTTCCAGCGATGACGGGCGTGGTTCCGTTAGTTCCGTTAGTTCCGGGTGCGCCGTTGCAGACGTAAGACGTAGAGGTGACCTCGCTCAGGTCTAGAGCGCTGTTTCCATTGGTGTCGAGGCCGGAAGTTGCCTTGGTGCCACCGTAGGTGCAGTTAAGCCCGGCAGACTCGGCAACAATTGCCACTAACGTATTCAATCCGTTGGTTCCGTTGGTGCCGGCTGTTCCGATAGCGCCAGCAGTTCCGGTCGCTCCGGTAGTGCCAGTTGCCCCTGTTGCTCCATTACAGATGTAAGTTGACGAAGTAATTTCAGAACTGTCCAGCGTGCCGTTTCCGTTCGTGTCCAAGCCAGCACTTACCTTCTCGCCGCCCGTCGGGCAATTTGTGCCTGCGGGTTCAGCTTTGACGGACATCAGAGCAGTGATGCCGTTAGTTCCATTTGTGCCGATTGTTCCAGCAACTCCATTGGTTCCGTTACAGATGTACTGCGTGTTGGTAACCTCTGACGAGTCAAGTACGCCGTTGCCGTTGGTGTCTATCCCAGACTGTACTGTGATGCCGCCATTTGAACAGGCGCCTGTGGGAACAGTATTAACGGTTGAAAATACAACCGTATTGTTGACCGATGCTGTTCCATTAGCGACAGGAGGTCTGGTCATTGAGCCCAAACTGGCTACCGGCAAAGTGATACCCGCGAACGCAGACTTTCCCGAAATGAACGCGAACATCGAGAGGTTCAGCAGTTTGCCTACATTCGTGGAACCCGTGCCGCAACTCGTCGTAGGGGCGACTAGGCACGATTGAATCGTCTGCAATGCTGGAGCAAGAGTGGTTGCGGTTAGCTGGTTGTGCTGAAATTGCGAGACGGTAGCTAAAGCGAGAGCATAGGTTTTTTGCGCGGCGGTTGCGCTGGCCGGTACATTGATTGCATCTACAGGCATCGTGGTGACGATGTCGGCAACCCCGAAGTTATTCTGTACGCTTGAGATGGCAGCCGCAACGTTGACAGAAGTGAGCCCGCCCGCAACGGCGCTGGCATTCTGATAGGCCACCTCATTCAGAGCGGTAATTGCCAGGCTATTGGCGCCCGCAATCGAATTGAGAAGTACGCTGTGCAAGGGCAACGAGAGAGAGATAACGGTGCCGGTAGCCTCATTCACGTAAGTTCCACCCGTGGCTTGAGCGAGCACCGGACCGGTATAAGTTCCTAGATTGATGCTGTAGTTACCAACAGAATCGGTGGTTGCACAATTACCGATTTGCGCGCCTTGAACACCGCTAGCGGTGATGGCGTAGGCGCATACGTTGGCTCCGTTAAGTGGCCCCTTGCTTGCGACCCCGCTGAGTGAATTTGTAGCAGTGCCCCCGCCACCGCATGCGGTGAGCATTGCTGCTGCGACGCATGTCAATAAACTACTCAGATCCCTGCGGACAGCAGTCGCATTAATTTTCATAACGATCTTTCCGAGATGATTACAGAATTGAACAGTACCATGATCGGAATTGCGTGTCACTTGCAAATCTTGCAAAAACGGCAGTTCTTTTGATATAAGTTAACAATCTGCCGTCTGCAGCCAACACTGTGCCCAGGCACCATCCCGTCAATGGCCTTCAACATGATCGTGCCGGCCTGCGTAGCCCATACCAATCGTCACGAACGACGAGTGACCTGCACCAAAAATCACGCGATTGGCTTACCCGGAAGTTGACCGTGGTGGTCGGCAGTTCTCGCTGCCTAGCCGGTGCTCGCCCCAACAATTTGTAGCTACATCAGGTCGGAACGGGTGGCGTTTTCGCGCCAGATAGAGTGGCTTCATTGGTCAGATTACGCACGAACCTCGCTACTAAAGCGCTGTTGCGCGAACTGCGGCAACCAGATCGTCAGGAGCAATGACTTTTTGAGTCAAAAAGGGAACGGATCGCACTGGCAAATCTTTGATCACCCCAGCGCTTCGCAGTGCAATGGCCACAAGCTCTGTGCAATAAAGTTTTTTGCCGTCATCATCAAGCGCTAACTGGTCGTCAAAGGGCCGCCCCAAAAGCGACTTTGCAGCGCTTTGAACGGCATCGACCTTGTCCACCGGCATCAGCAACACTTCACCCTCTGAAGCCTGCTCGGCACTGAAAAATGCCTCCGACTTTTCGAGCTTGGTGCCAGCGCCTGGCATGGCACTTTCAATGTAGATTTGGCCATCCGGTATCAACTGCACGGCAATGCCC
>CAIQPV010000326.1 GCA_903873725.1 uncultured Nitrosomonadales bacterium | reverse complement strand
TGGCATGCCTTGCGAAGATCCCCAAACCTGCTCGCTAACCCCCGCTACGATTTGTGAATATTCGAAAAAATTAAAGGCGCGCATTCTACCACTTGAGCCGGCGTAAGTCGGAACTTGTAGGGTGACAGGATATAACGCCGGGTTTTCAGCTAGAATGCACCGGTTATTTTATTCGCAAGGCATTATGGTTCCCCATCTCGTTACCGCCCTGAAAGGCCCTCTGCTCGACCTTGAGCACCGTATTCTCAACGCACAGCCGATCATCGAACACTGGTTCCGCACTCAATGGCAGGAACATACCCCGCCGTTCTATTCCTCAGTGGACTTGCGCAATGCCGGATTCAAGCTTGCCCCGGTTGACACCAACCTGTTTCCCGGCGGCTTCAATAATCTCAACCCGGTCTTCCTTCCGCTGTGCGTGCAGGCGGTGCAGAGTGCGGTTGAGAAAGTCTGCCCGGAGGCGCGGGGTATTTTGCTGGTGCCGGAAAATCACACGCGCAACCTGTTCTATTTGCAGAACGTCGCACAACTTGCATTGATACTCAAACAGGCCGGAATGAAAGTTCGCATCGGCAGCTTGTTGCCGGAAATCACCCAGCCCACAGCGCTGCAGTTGCCAAACGGCAGTACGTTAAAACTGGAGCCGTTGCAACGCAGAGGCCACCGGCTTGCACTTGATGATTTCGACCCGTGTGTCGTGTTGCTCAACAACGACCTCTCCGCAGGGGTGCCGGATATCCTGCAAGATCTGGAGCAAACCGTGTTGCCTCCGCTATTCGCGGGCTGGACCACGCGCCGGAAGTCGCGCCATTTCGCCGCCTACGACCGCATCGCCGGACAATTCGCAACGCTGCTCAATATCGACCCGTGGCTGATCAATCCCTATTTTGCCGCCTGCGGCAAGGTGGATTTCCAGCAGCGTAACGGTGAGGATTGTCTTGCCCACCAAGTGGATACCATTTTGCAAAAAACCCGTGCGAAGTATGCCGATTATGGCGTGAAAGAAGAACCCTTCGTCATCGTCAAGGCTGATGCGGGAACGTATGGCATGGGCATTATGTCGGTGAAGGATGCCAGCGAAGTGCAACATCTTAACCGCAAGCAGCGAAACAAGATGGCGGTTGTTAAAGATGGCTTGGAAGTCAGTGAAGTGCTGGTGCAGGAAGGGGTCTATACCTTCGAGAACATAAACGACGCGGTAGCAGAACCGGTGGTGTACATGATAGACCGGTACGTTGTCGGCGGCTTCTACCGTGTCCACACCGAGCGCGGGGTGGACGAAAATCTCAACGCACCCGGTATGCAGTTTGAGCCGCTCGCGTTCGAGACCAGTTGCACCCTGCCCAACCAGGATTATGCACCGGACGATATGCCCAACCGTTTCTATGCTTACGGTGTTGTGGCGAGGCTGGCGTTGCTGGCGGCGGCAGTTGAATTGGAAGAGATGAGCACGTGATACTTGTATTCACCACCTCGTCATTCCGACGCATAACCAGCGACTTTGCTGGCGTTTTTTGCCAGCTTAGTCGAATGGCTAGTAGTTCCATCAGGCCGGAATCCAGCGGGGTAAAACAAAATGCATTTTTTAATGGCTGGATTCCGGCCTGCGCCGGAATGACGGGCATCTACGGGCTACGCCTCGCATTGCTATTTACTTTATTTGCACTCACGGCCTGCGCTAAAAAGGAGCTACCAACCTACGAGGAGCAAGGCTACGTGTTCGGCACGCTGGTGGAAGTCAGCGTGTATGGGGAAGATGAAACCAAGGCGCGGCATGCTGTTGCTTCCGTGATGCAGGAATTTCAGCGGCTGCACGATCTGCTGCATGCCTGGAAGCCGAGCGTGTTGAGCGATTTGAATGCTGCTTTCGCCAAGGGCGAGAGCCGAGAGGTGACTCCGGAACTGGCTGCCATGCTAAAAGATGCTGCACAACTCTCAACTCATTCCGATGGTCTGTTCAACCCTTCCATCGGTGGGCTGATCAGGCTGTGGGGGTTTCATGCCGATGAGTTTAAGGCGGTATTGCCGGACGAAAAGCAAGTCGCCAGGCTAGTTGCTGCAAAGCCGCAGATGAGTGATCTAGTTTTTTCGCCTGCCTCCGATGGGAAAGGGGAAGTGGTAACCACTCGTAACAAAACCGTTTTTCTCGATCTCGGCGGGTATGCCAAAGGTTATGCACTTGACCGGGCATCGGAGTTGCTTGGGCAACAGGGAATCCACAATGCCTTAATCAACATCGGCGGCAATGTGTTGGCAATGGGGCAACACGGGGATCGGGCGTGGCGAATTGGCATCCAGCATCCGCGCAAGCCGGGACCGATTGCCACGCTGGAGTTACATGACGGCGAGGCTATCGGGACATCGGGTGATTATCAACGCTATTTCGAATTGGGGGGTAAACGCTATTGCCACCTGATTGATCCGCGCAATGGACAGCCGGTTCAAGGTGTGCAAGCGGTCACTATCATGACGCATGGACCACGCGCCGGGACATTGTCGGACGCACCTTCGAAACCGCTGTTTATATCCGGAAAGGCAGGCTGGCGCGACGCCGCACAGAAGATGAATCTCTCCGATGCTCTGTTAATTGACGGCGACGGCGTGGCACACCTTACCGCTTCCATGCAGAAACGGCTAGAATTCGCAGATCAAGCCACAATCAGGAAAGTCGAGCCATGAGTATGCCTGAACAGGAACATATCGAAAGGAACATACGGCGCACCGCAGGCATAAACGCGCTCAAGGAAATTCGCGGCATCGTGGATGAGGATTTACGCGAGGAAGCAGCTCGTGCAAAATTGCTGCGTACTTTCTTGCGGTATGGCCTCGCAGCCTTACTGCCGGCGGCATTGCTGCTGGCGCATTATTTTGGAGTTGTTTAAAAATGATCGGGATTTTATTGCTGACTCATAACGGCTTGGGGGACAGTCTGGTGGACTGTGTGCGGCATGTGCTGGGCAGTGTTCCTTCGAATATCAAGGTGTTGTCGGTGCTGGCGGATGATGATCCGCAGTGCAAGGAAGACGAAGGACGCGCTCTGATCGCGCAATTGGATACTGGAAATGGTGTATTGCTTTTTTCCGACTTGTTCGGTGCCACCCCAAGCAACATTGCACGGCGGCTGTATCAGCCGGGGCAAGTGGAGGGGGTGGCCGGCGTCAACCTGCCGATGCTGTTAAGAGCGGTGTGTTACAGCGGCAAGCCGCTGGCGGAAGTTGCAAAGATGGTGCTGGAAAGCGGGCGTAACTGTGTTCTACCAATAAACTCTGACTCGGGAAGCTGTGATGTTACAACAGGATGCACTAATAATTAACAAGCTGGGCCTGCATGCGCGAGCCTCGGCAAAACTGACCCAGACTGCTTCGAAGTTTCCCTGCGAGGTGTGGATGTCGCGTGCGGGCCGGCGCGTGAATGCAAAAAGCATCATGGGCGTGATGATGCTGGCAGCCGCCAAGGGCAGTACCATCACTATTGAAACGAGCGGCGAACAGGAACAGGAAGCAATGGATGCTTTGCTGGCTTTGATCAACGATTATTTTGGAGAGGGCGAGTGAAATTCCCGTTGTATTTCGATTTGCCCGTTCTGATTTCAGGCGAAATTCCATGAACTTCACTCTGCACGGCATTGCTGTCTCCAGCGGCATCGCCGTCGGACACGCCCATCTTATTTCACACACTGCGCTGGAAGTTGCGCACTACAAGCTGCCCGGGGATATGCTGGCCGAGGAGTTGACCCGCTTCGATGCCGCGCTTGCCTCCACGCGCAGCGAACTGACCGCTTTGCGTGCCAGCCGCCCGCAGCAGGCTGCGGCAGAGTTCGATGCGTTTCTCGACTTGCACCTGATGATACTGTGTGATGAGCACATCAGCCGTGCTCCGCGCGAGATGATAGAACGCGAGCATTGCAATGCAGAGTGGGCGCTCAAGGTAAAGATGGATGAGTTGGTCGCACATTTCGAAGCGTTCGATGACGCCTATCTGCGGGAACGCAAGACCGATGTGACGCAAGTGGTGGAGCGGATACTCAAAACTCTCACGGGCCAACCCGGACATGTGCCGCCTGCGTCCAATCACGACACCAAAATGATACTGGTGGCGCACGATGTAAGTCCTGCCGACTTGATTCAACTAAAGCCGCACCAATTCTCCGCCATCCTCACCGACCTGGGGGGGGCAACTTCGCACACTGCCATCATCGCACGCGGCCTTAA
This sequence comes from uncultured Nitrosomonadales bacterium, assembly GCA_903873725.1. Lineage (GTDB taxonomy): Bacteria > Pseudomonadota > Gammaproteobacteria > Burkholderiales > Gallionellaceae > CAIQPV01. The sequence goes on along the minus strand of CAIQPV010000326.1, from coordinate 19,552 downwards.
CACGCCGTGCGTTGTCGGTCTGCACCATGCGCGCGAACTGTTGCGCGAGAACGACCTGCTTATCGTGGATGGCGAACAGGGCGTCGTCATCGTAAATCCGGACAAGCAAATTCTCGCCGATTACAGGTTGCGCCAGGATCAATTCGGGCTGGAACGAAAGAAACTCAAGCGTCTCAAGGCGATGCTGGCCAGTACGCTGGACGGCACCCAAATCGAACTGCACGCCAACATTGAGTTGCCGCAAGATTTGCCGGAAGTAAAGGAAAATGGCGCTACCGGGATAGGTCTGTTTCGGAGCGAGTTTTTGTTTCTTAACCGGGATGTGTTACCGGGCGAGGAAGAACAATTCGAAGCTTACCGTGCCGTGGCGGAAGGAATGGAAGGGTTACCGGTCACCATCCGCACTTTTGATCTCGGCGCGGACAAACAACTTAACGACGCCCAGCGTGTCGCCAGTAACCCGGCACTCGGCTTGCGTGCCATCCGCCTGTGCCTGGCCGAACCAAAACTTTTCCGCACCCAGTTACGCGCGTTGCTGCGTGCTTCGCACTACGGAAACGTCCATATACTGGTACCGATGTTGTCGGGCACTGCAGAAATCAATCAAACGTTGCAATTCATCGCTAACGTCAAACAGGCCCTTGACGCGGAAGGCATCCCCTACAACCGCGAGGTGCAAATTGGCGGGATGGTGGAAATTCCCGCCGCTGCGCTGGCGCTCAATGTATTCATCAAAAAACTGGATTTCCTCTCCATCGGCACCAACGATTTAATTCAGTACACTTTGGCAATTGATCGTACCGACGAGGAAGTGGCACACCTCTACGACCCGCTTCATCCTGCCGTGCTGTACCTCCTGTCGCATGTCATCGGTAGCGCAACCAAAGCCGGCATCCCGGTTGCGGTGTGCGGTGAAATGGCAGGTGACCTTGCCTACACCCGCCTTCTGCTCGGCCTCGGTCTGCGCCAGTTTTCGATGAATCCGGCGCAACTGCTCGGTGCAAAACAGCGGGTACTTACTACTAGCCTGCCGCAGATAGCTACTATCACGCAGAAAATTTTACGCGCCGAAGACCCGCTAAAAACCCGGGAGTTGCTGGACAAGCTGAATGCGATGTAGCGCATGCAAAGCAACATAGCGCATGCAAAGCAATTGACATAATTCCTCAAAACCGGGAAACTTCGTTCCGTGCCGATTTGAGCTCAGCTTGCGGGGCACGTAAAACATACCAGCTAAAGCGTTCAACCCGTTTTGGCGTTAGCTGAGCGGGTTTTGTATTTTGGGAATAGAATTGAATACATCTGCAGGTATCGTCAGCGCACAGCACGCGGTCTTTGACACTCCGTTCATCTTTAAAAGCGGTGCGGTGTTGCTTTGCTACGAGTTGGTATATGAGACTTACGGTGTATTGAACGCCGACAAATCCAACGCCATCCTGGTGTGCCATGCATTGTCCGGCCATCATCACGTCGCGGGTTATTATGCCGACAATCCAAATAATGTGGGCTGGTGGGACACCATGATCGGCCCCGGTAAACCGGTTGATACAAATAAATTTTTCGTCATCGGACTGAATAATCTGGGCGGCTGCCACGGCTCCACCGGGCCCTCCAGCATCAATCCTGAAACAGGTAAGCCGTATGGTGCAAGTTTCCCGGTGGTCACCGTGGAAGACTGGGTAGTATCGCAATCACGCTTGGCGAATTTGCTGGGCATCCGGCAATTCGCCGCCGTGATGGGCGGCAGTCTGGGCGGAATGCAGGCCATGCAATGGTCGCTGTCATATCCCGAGCGCGTGCGTCACGTTCTGGCGATTGCCACAGCGCCGCATCTGACAGCAGAGAATATCGCCTTTAATGATGTGGCACGCAACGCCATTCTCACCGACCCGGACTTTCACGGCGGAAATTTTTACGAGCATGGCGTGGTCCCGACGCGCGGCCTGCGCCTGGCGCGCATGCTGGGGCATATCACCTACCTGTCCGACGATGCGATGGCGGACAAGTTCGGACGCAGTTTGCGTTCGGGTAAACTCGGCTACAACTACGACATCGAGTTCGAGATTGAATCTTACCTGCGTTACCAGGGAGACAAATTCGCCGCCTATTTTGATGCCAACACCTATCTGCTGATGACCAAGGCGCTGGATTATTTCGACCCGGCGCGCGACTACAATGACAATCTGGATCAGGCGTTTGCCGCCGCGCGAGCGGACTTTCTGGTGTTATCATTTACCACCGACTGGCGCTTCTCGCCGGAGCGTTCGCGCACCATAGTCAACGCCTTGCTGCACAATCGTCTCAACGTCAGTTACAGCGAGATTTCCTCGGCGCACGGGCATGACTCGTTCCTGATGCAACACGAACATTACCATGAAGTGATGCGCGCATATCTCAACAGAATTGCCGGGGAGTTTTCCTCATGAGCTCACACGATCCGGCCGAACTTGCCGCCGCACGACCGGATTTTGCCGCTATTGCAGCGTGGATACCGCAGGGCGCGTCCGTGCTCGATCTCGGTTGTGGCGACGGTAGTTTGCTGCGCTATCTGAAGAACACGCGCAAGGTGCGCGGCTATGGAGTCGAGATCAGCGATGCAAACATCGTGGCGTGTATCCGCAACGGCGTAAATGTCATCCAGAGCAACTTGGAGTCCGGGCTTTCCGGTTTTGAGAGCAATGCCTTCGATTTTGTCCTCCTGTCGCAGACGTTACAAGCCACCCGTCATACCGAACCGCTGGTGCAGGAAATGTTGCGCGTGGGTAGGGAAGGGATCGTCAGTTTTCCCAACTTCGGCTACTGGAAAGCTCGTCTGGACGTCCTGCGCGGCAATATGCCGGTGTCTGAAGAATTACCGTACCAATGGTACGACACACCCAACGTGCACTTGTGCACCCTGCATGATTTTGAGGACCTCTGTAACAACCATCGCGTGCACATCCTCGAACGCCGCGTGATGACCGGCGACGGCGAAATCCACCTGCTGCCCAATTTGCTCGGCAGCATGGCGGTGTACCGGTTCAAACGCGCGGTCTGATTGGATGAGCGTCTGGAAACAGTTGTTTACCGGCCGCATGCTGATCTGCGTGTTCACCGGATTCTCTTCCGGGCTGCCGCTGTACCTTCTGTTTAACCTGCTACCCGCCTGGCTACGCAGCGAACACGTTGACCTGAAAACTATCGGATTGTTCGCGCTGATCCAGTTTCCTTACACCTGGAAATTCCTGTGGTCGCCATTGCTTGACCGCTATGTCCTGCCGCTGCTCGGACGGCGACGCGGCTGGATGCTGCTTACCCAGATCGGCTTGCTGCTGGTGATTATTTCGATGGGCGCATTCTCGCCGCAAAGCGATCTGCGCACCATCGCCTGGATCGCCACGCTGCTTGCCTTTCTCAGCGCCACGCAGGACATCGTGTTGGATGCCTACCGCCGCGAACTGCTGGCGGATAATGAACTGGGGCTAGGCAATGCGGTACACGTGAATGCCTACCGCATCGCCGGTCTGGTGCCGGGTTCGCTGTCGCTTATATTGGCTGATTTTCTGCCGTGGGATATGGTGTTCATCGTTACCGCCCTGTTCATGCTGCCCGGCATGGCAATGACGCTGCTGGTGCAGGAACCGCACCGCGCCACCCCGCCCAAAACTTTGCGTGAAGCGGTAGTCGAACCGTTCCACGAATTCATTACCCGCCGGGGATGGAGCAGCGCGCTATTGATCCTGGCCTTCCTGTTCTTCTATAAACTCGGCGACAGTATGTGCACCGCGTTGGCTACGCCGTTTTATATGGACATGGGTTTCAGCAAAACTCAGATCGGCCTGATCGCCAAGAATGCCGGCCTGTGGCCCGCTGTCATCGGTGGTTTGCTTGGCGGCCTGTGGATGGTGAAGATCGGCATCAACCGGGCTTTGTGGCTGTTCGGCGTGGTGCAAGTTGTCGCTATCTTCGGTTTCGCCTGGCTGGCATCGGTGGGACACCACACCGAAATTACCGGCGTGCAACTCGCCCAACTTGCCATCGTGATCGGCCTCGAAGCACTGGGCGTGGGGCTGGGTACCGCGGCCTTCGTCGCCTTCATTGCCCGCACCACCCATCCTGCCTACACTGCCACCCAATTCGCGCTGTTCACCAGCCTTGCCGCCATGCCGCGCACTTTCGCCAATGCAGCGACCGGCTGGCTGGTTGAGCTGATGGGATGGAGGGGATTTTTTTTTCTGTGTGCGGTGCTGGCGGTGCCGGGGATGCTGCTGTTGCTGAAGGTTGCACCGTGGAACGAATCCGTACCGGAAAATCTATAAACAGGCGCAGATGAAGTATTTCATACCAAAGTATTTCATACCACTGGCTACCGCTTGCCACCTATGCTAAATTTGTAGCCAGTTTTAAAATTAAAACAACTTCCCGGGGAGAGTTTCATGCCGCAAACCAAGTTCATTTTGCAGGAAAACGATATACCAACCCACTGGTACAACATAGTGGCAGACATGCCAAATCCGCCCGCGCCGGTTCTGGGACCTGACGGCAAACCTATCGGACCGGAGGCGCTGGCGCCGATCTTTCCGATGAGCCTGATCATGCAGGAAGTTTCCGGTGAGCGCTGGATTCCGATTCCCGAGCCTGTGCGCGAAGCTTACCGTTTATACCGGCCTTCGCCCCTTTTCCGCGCGCATCGTCTGGAAGCGGCACTGGGTACACCGGCGAAAATCTATTACAAGTACGAGGGTATTTCTCCTGCGGGTTCGCACAAGGTCAACACATCCATACCGCAGGCGTATTACAACAAGGAGGCCGGCATAAAACGCATCGCCACCGAAACCGGCGCTGGTCAGTGGGGTTCTTCGATGGCGCTGGCCGGACATATGTTCGGGCTGGAGGTGCGTGTCTATATGGTAAAGGTAAGCTACGAACAGAAACCGTTCCGTCGTTCGATGATGCACACATGGGGTGCGGAAGTATTCGCCAGCCCTTCGATGGAAACGCAGTCAGGGCGCGCCGCCCTGGCCGCTGACCCGAACAACCCCGGCTCACTCGGGCTGGCGATTTCCGAGGCGGTGGAAGATGCTGCCCATCGTGCCGATACTAATTATGCGCTCGGCTCAGTGCTCAACCATGTACTGTTGCACCAGACCGTCATAGGGCTGGAAGCTAAAAAACAATTCGAGTTGGCGGGCGATTATCCGGACATGATTTTTGCTCCCTGCGGCGGAGGCTCCAACTTTGGTGGAGCGGCCTTTCCTTTTTTCGCCGACAAGGCTTGCGGCAGAGACGTTCGGCTGGTGGCAGTGGAACCGTCGTCCTGCCCGACACTGACGCGCGGCAAATATGCTTACGATTTCGGCGATACGGCCAAGCTCACACCTATGCTCAAAATGTTCACGCTGGGGCACGACTTCATGCCACCGGGCATCCACGCGGGCGGGCTGCGCTACCATGGCGCATCGGCTTTGGTTTCCCAACTTTACCACGAGAAATTGATCGAGGCTGTGGCGGTGCCGCAAATAGCCACATTCCAGGCGGGCGTGACTTTTGCCCGCGCCGAGGGCATCATCCCGGCACCGGAATCCAATCATGCGATCGCAGCCTGCATTGACGAGGCGCTACGCTGCAAAGCATCCGGCGAACCGAAAACACTGTTCTTCAACCTCTCCGGGCACGGCCATTTTGACATGGCGGCCTATGATAAATATTTCTCCGGCCAACTGGAAGATTTCGCTTATCCGGAAGATGCGCTGCAAGAATCGCTCGCCAATTTGCCCAAGGTTGAGGCGTAGTAATAAACGGAACGGTCACGGTGGATAATTGTAATCCACCGTCAGCGGCGCGTGGTCGCTGAAGCGTTGTTCCTTGTAGATGCCGGTTGATTGAGCAGTCTGGGCAATTCCCGGCGTGGCAATGTGGTAGTCGATACGCCAGCCCACGTTCTTCGCCCAAGCCTGTCCGCGATTCGACCACCAGGTATAGGCTTCGAGTTCGGGGTGCAATTTGCGAAACACGTCCACAAATCCGAACGAATCAAACAGCTCAGTAAGCCATGCACGCTCTTCCGGCAGGAAACCGGAATTTTTCTTGTTGCCGCGCCAGTTCTTCAGATCAATTTCCCGGTGCGCAATATTCCAGTCACCGCACAGAATAACCTCTCGCCCGCAGTTACGAAGTTGCCTAAGATGGGGCATGAATGCGGCCATGAATTTGAACTTCATCGCTTGGCGTTCTTCCCCGCTGGAACCGGATGGGAGGTATAACGACACCACGCTCAGGTTGCCAAACTGCGCTTCAATGTAACGCCCCTCGATATCGAACTCGGGGATGCCCAGGCCTTCAATTACTGCATCCGGTTTGTGTTTGGAATAAATGCCCACGCCGCTGTAACCTTTTTTCTCGGCATAGTGAAAATAGCCGTGGTAGCCGTGCAGGGTGAGCATATCCTGTGTCAGGTCGGCAGCTTGCGCCTTGAGTTCCTGCATGCAGATAATGTCGGCATGTTGCTGTGCAAGCCAGGCCGGCAAACCTTTGCCAAAGGCTGAACGGATGCCATTTAAATTTAACGAGATGATGCGCACTAAATTTCTCCGATGCATGAGGGCTACCATTATAATAGCGGTATAACTTTGTTTAATGATGATTCTTGCCATGCATGCTTACCGTCAGGATTTTATACGATTTGCCGTTGAACAAAAGGCATTGCGATTCGGCGAATTCCAGACCAAGGCCGGGCGTTTGTCGCCATATTTCTTCAACTCCGGACTGTTTCAGGATGGCGCAGCATTACGAGATTTATGCCGGTTTTATGCGCATGGAATACTCGCATCCAAAGTGGAATTTGATATGCTGTTCGGCCCGGCCTACAAGGGCATTCCACTGGTTGCGGGCACTGCTATTGCGCTGGCGGAGCAGGGGCGCAACGTGTCATACTGCTTCAATCGCAAGGAGCCAAAAGATCACGGTGAGGGCGGCAGGACGGTTGGTGCGGCGTTGCAGGGGCGGGTGCTGATTATTGATGATGTGATTTCTGCGGGAACGTCAGTGCGGGAATCCATCGAATTGATCCGTGAGTCAGGCGCGACGCCATGTGGAGTGGTCATAGCGCTGGATCGAATGGAGCGTGGCCAGGGCGAGCTTTCTGCTGTGCAGGAAGTGCAACGCTTCTTCGGCATCCCTGTGGTGTCTATCGCTGCGCTGGATGACTTGCTCGGCTATTTGCATGATCAACCGGAATTGGTGCAGAATTTAATGGCAGTACAATCTTATCGTGACCGTTATGGAGTGGAAAATGGCTAAATCGAAAATTATGGGTGCTGCTCTGGTGCTGTGCGCGGTTTTCAGCATAACCGCTGAAGCAGGGCTATATAAATGGGTAGACGATAAGGGCGAGACACATTACGGTGAAGTTGTTCCTCCGGAATACGCCAAAAAAGACAAGGTTCAGTTTGATGACAAGGGCCGAATAATCAAGGAAAAGCAACCGGAGGGAGAAGGCGATAATTCGGCAAACAAAACTCCCGAGCAAAAAGCTGCATTTGAGCAGCGGCGCAAGGATAAGGCGCTGCTGAACACTTACAGCAATGAGAAGGAGATTGACCTTGCGCGTGACCGCAACCTGCAGCAGGTGGAAGCCCGTATCAACGGTATCCAGTTGATGCAACAATCCGCCCAGGAAAGCCTGGACAGCTATCGAAAGGAAGCCAGTGGAATATCGGCGGGCAAACAGATTCCGGCTTCGTTGCAGGCAGACATCTCTGCCGCCGAAAGCAAGGTCGTAAAATTAAAACAGGATCTGGATGCAGCCAATGCTAAAGCGGCATCCGTCAGGGCCAGTTTCGAGGCCGACAAGGTGCGCTATCGGGAATTGACCGGAGATTCCAAGAAGTAATTCGGTGTCTCTTTTCGTGCTTCGGTTTTCGGTATTCTCGGGAAGTTACTTTGTGATTTACCTGCTTACCCGCTTCTGCCGCTTGCGTTTCGGCACACCCTGAATTTTCAGAACTGCCCCCTACAAAGCAGCAAATATACCTTTGCTTGCATCATACTGAAGCAACTGGCCATGTTTGATGTCGAAATACCAACCCCGCAAAGTGAGGCTTCCCTCCTCGACTCGCTTACTCACCCACGGGAAAGTCATCAGGTTGCGCAGCGAGATCAGGATTGCGCGTTGTTCGCAGGCTTGCAGGCGTTCTTCCAGCGGCGCATCGGGCATGTCCCGCTCGACCGTCGCACGCGCGTCTTCGACCAGATGCATCCAGTCGTCGATAAAAGAATCCGGATTATTGGCACCGCCGGTTTCCACCAGCGTGCGGATGCCGCCGCAGTGGGCGTGTCCCAGTACGATGATGTGTTGAACACCGAGATTGCGCACACCGTATTCCAGCGCGGAACTGGTGCCGTGATGACCGGACAGGGTTCCCGACGGGGGTACCAGATTGGCGACGTTGCGGACAACGAATAAATCACCGGGGGCGCAATCCAGCACAATGGCAGGGTCAACGCGCGAATCGCAGCAGGCGACCACCAGAATTTTGGGGTTCTGCCCCTGCGCTACCAGTTGCCGGTAGAGCGCATCGTCATGGGTAAAATGCCGTTCGCGGAAACGCCGGAAACCCTCGATGAGATGCTGCGGCGAGGTCATGCGCCAATCAATCGCCGCAAAGCTTCATGGTATTTGTCAGAGGTTTTTTGCAGCACATCGGCGGGTACTGCCGGAGCGGGCGGCTGCTTGTTCCAGCCGATTGATTCCAGCCAATCGCGCACGAACTGTTTATCATAGCTGGGCGGATTGCTGCCGACCTTGTACTGATCGGCAGGCCAGAAGCGGGAAGAATCCGGGGTAAGCGCTTCATCTATCAGGTACAACTTGCCACTTGCGTCCACGCCGAATTCGAACTTGGTGTCGGCGATGATGATACCTTTGGTAGCTGCGTATTCCGCCGCTTGGGTGTAAAGCGCTAGCGTGGCATTTCTCACTTCGTTGGCACGTGCCTCGCCCAATAACTTCTTTACTTCTTCGAAGGAAATGTTTTCGTCGTGATCACCCACTGCCGCCTTGGTGGAAGGAGTGAATAAGGATTCCGGTAATTTCTGCGCTTCTTGCAAACCGGCAGGCAGTGCGATGCCGCACAATGCACCGGTTTTCTTGTAATCCTTCCAGCCGGAACCAACCAGGTAACCGCGCACGATGGCTTCTATCGGCAACGGTTTCAGGCGCTTCACCACGAAGGCGCGGCCAGCCACTTGCTCCCGGTCTGCATCGGTTTTCACCACAGCCTCCGGCGCGATGCCGGAAAGATGGTTGGGGATAATATGGCCGAGTTTGGCAAACCAAAAATTGGACAAGCTAGTGAGTATCTGCCCCTTGCCCGGCACAGGCGAGGGCAGGATGACGTCAAAAGCGGATAGACGATCAGTCTGGACAATCAATAGATGTTGATCGTCCACTTCATAAATGTCGCGTACTTTGCCGCGATGCAGCAGCGGCAGGCTGGTCAGGTTTGATTCATGTAAAGCAGTCATGTTTAGCTCAAAGAAGGAAGGGTAGTAGTTGCAATGATCTCCGCCTGTTTCTTGCGGTAATCTGCCAGTTTTGTCGCCAGCCCGGCATCGTTCAGCGCCAGCATCGACACTGCAAACAGTCCGGCGTTCGCCGCGCCCGCTTCGCCGATGGCAAATGTCGCAACAGGAATCCCCTTGGGCATTTGCACGATGGAGAGCAGCGAGTCCATGCCCTTCAGATACTTGGATGGGATGGGTACACCCAGCACCGGCAGCGTGGTTTTGCCGGCAATCACCCCGGCCAAATGTGCGGCGCCTCCCGCACCGGCGATAAAACACTCCACACCTTCGGCAGTCATTTTCTTGATGTAGTCAAACAGCAGGTCAGGCGAGCGGTGCGCAGAAATCACGCGCGCATCGAATGTCACGCCGAAGTCCTTCAACTGTTGGGCGGCCTGCTGCATGATCTCCCAATCGTTACTGCTGCCCATGACTATGGAAACAAGCGTCTTGCCCATCGTGTTATGTACCCTTGTGATAACCGACCACGCGCTCGACCTCATTCTTCGAGCCAAGAATCACCGGCACACGCTGGTGCAGGCCGGTGGGCTTCAGTTCCATGATGCGCTCGCGACCGGTGGAGCATGCGCCTCCGGCTTGCTCCACGATGAAAGACATAGGATTGGCCTCATACAGCAAACGCAGTTTGCCGGCCTTGCCGGGTTCCTTGGTGTCGAACGGATACATGAAAATACCTCCACGCGTCAGGATGCGGTGCACTTCGGCCACCATCGAGGCAACCCAGCGCATGTTGAAATTTTTCTCACGTCCGCCGTCCTTGCCCTTGGTGCATTCCTCGACGTAGCGCTGCACCGGCTCTTCCCAGTAACGGCGGTTGGACATGTTGATGGCAAATTCCTGCGTGTCGGCGGGGATAGTCATTTGCGGATGAGTCAGGATGAATTCGCCCACATCGCTATCCAGCGTAAAGCCATCCACACCATGACCGGTGGTAATTACCAGCATGGTGGATGGGCCATACAACGCATAGCCCGAGCACACTTGTTTGACGCCGGGCTGCAGAAAATCATTGGCGGTCGGATTGGTCACGCCTTCGGGGCAACGCAGGATAGAGAAAATCGTACCGACAGAAATATTCACGTCGATGTTGGATGATCCATCCAGAGGGTCAAAAGTAAGCAGGTACTTACCCCTTGGGTACTGCTTGGGAATGGGGTAGATATTATCCATTTCCTCCGACGCCATCGCAGCCAGGTGTCCGCTCCATTCGGTGGCCTTGATGAAAATGTCGTTGGTAATCACGTCCAGTTTTTTCTGTGTCTCGCCCTGCACGTTTTCGCTGCCCGCGCTACCCAATACTCCAATCAACTCACCTTTGTTCACAGCATGAGCAATGTGCTTGCAGGCGGAAATAATGTCGCTCAGCAGGCCGGTAAAATCGCCGGACGCACCCGGAACGCGCCTTTGTTCTTCGATAATGAATTGCACCAGATTCTTGCTCATGATTCCTCCTGAATATAATTTTATATGGATTGACTTTGGGATTTTACAGGTTTTCTTGTGCCCTCTCCATGCTTATGAGCAAAGCTGACTATTTTGTCAATGCCATAAACAGTTGCGGGAGCCGTTCCGGCAAACGCTGAATATTGTCGATTACGGCATAATGTTTGCCGAAAATATCGGCCACATACGCATCGGCCTTGGGGTCGAGATTAATGCAGTAGGTATAAATTCCCTGTTGATCCAGCTCGCGCACGGCGATCTTTGCATCCTCGATCAAGTGGCGCGGGTCTTGGCTGTCGATGTCCGCAGGCTCGCCATCGGTTAGCACCAGCAGCAGTTTCTTGTCCGCTTGCTGGTGGCCCAAGTAATGCCCGGCGTGGCGCAAGGCTGCCCCCATCCGTGTAGAAAACCCGGCATCCATCGCCGCCAATCGTGCCTTAACTTCATCGCCCCATTGTTCCTTATAGCCTTTGAAATGCAGGTAACGCACTTCGTGGCGCGTGTCGGAATGAAAGCCTCCGATGGCAAACGGATCGCCCATCTGTTCGACCGCCCAGGCCAGCAACGACACTGCCTCCTGACTGAGTTCCAGTTTGGATTGCGTACAACCTTCCGGCACATCGCCGAGCGAGGCGGAAAGATCAAGCAACAGCGACACCGCGATACTGCGACCATCATTCTTGTGGCTCATGTTGATGCGCGAATCGGGCTGCGCACCACTCTTGAAATCAATCAGCGAACGAATGGCAACATCAAGGTCGAGTTCAGACCCTTCTTCCTGATAGCGCACGCGCACTTTCTGCTGCGGCTTGAGCATATCAATGATTTTTTTCAATTTTTTCGCAAGCGCGCTGTGCTTGGCCAGCAACTGGTCTATATAGGCCGCGTCACCGCCGGGATGCAGATGTTCATACAAGCTCACCCAGTCCGGGTTGTAATGCTTTGCAAGGTAATCCCATTCCGGATAAAGGCGCGGCGGCATTTTTGCCTCGTCGCCTTGTTCTTCAGGCTGCGCTTTGCGCGGACGGGCTTCATACACCTCCTCGTCGCCGTCCTCAAAAAAACGCCACATTAATCGGTTGTCGTCGCGGTAATCAATCTCGGTGTCATCGAAATACACTTTGGCGCTGGAATCGCTGCGCAAGCGCGATTCCGAAATAAAGTGAATGCCAAGGTCTATCATGGCTTTTGTATCAGTATTTCCCGCTGCCATCAGCGCATTGAATTGCGCAATATATTTGAGTATCGATGGATGGGTGTAACCGTGCCCGGGGTCGAGCAGCGCGCGCGACAACATGGCTAAACGATGGCGGATGTAGGACACCCCTTTTTCATGTTCAACCTCCTGCGGCATGGGATGCAGCGCCTGCCATTGTTCACGCAAACCGGGATATTCCTGCATTGCCAGCCACTCTACGCGAGAGTCTTCGAATACCTCGATGGAAATCCGCTGAAACGGACTGAAATTGTCGGCCATGATAGGCGAAGTCCAGCGTCGGTGTGCCGAGACATGCGCCAGTAAAGCGCGATAACGGTTTATTCCGGATATTTTTCCACATGTGGGAGAAGGGGGAAAATCGTCATATACATCCGGCAAATGAATGCCATTGTCGTCCAGATACGGGGCCGGTTTGCGCAACTGGTCAAAGGCCAGCGAGTAGGGTAGAAACACTGCCTCGTTACTCCATAATCCGCGCAGATACAAATCAAGCTGACGCTCGTGATCGGTCAATAGTGTACCGTGGCGCTCGCGTTGCAATACCGCACGGCTGTCTGCCGATTGCAGCAGGAAGTAATCCCGCTGGCGCTCGGGATCGTTGGGATAACCCTTGATACCGTAATCCACCCAGTTTTTCAGCCCGCCCAGCGAAAGCTGACCCAACAGGAAAGGTGCGCTTTTCAGGAAATCAGGCAGGCACTCGCTGGTGTACATCGAGTCTATGCCATGCACCTTGGGGCTGGTACGCTCCATGGTCTGCCATACCAGTTGCAGATATTCGCGGAACAACTGGTGACTCTCCAGATGCCGCGCCGCAGCGGCCAGGCTTTGCAGAAACGGCGGAATCGCTTTGCTATTCGGAGTGCGTGCCAGCTTGCGGGTAAACTCCACCACCTCGGCAATAATCTCTTCGCCGACCTGCGCCGCGACCAGCGGCATTTCTTCGAGAAACACCAGCACCGGCTCTTCGCCTCGTCCCATCTTGCAAATGACTTGGGCACCATCGACGTAGGCATCCACGCCCGCATCCGACAATTTCATCTGTGCATGCGCCAGGCAATCGTCGAATACACTTTGTACACGGGAGAAGTTGCATACAAGTCTCCTGCGTGTGTCCTGCATGGTCGTCATATCAAATCAAACAAAAACCGCATCAATCGCATGATCCAGCGTATCGCGGATATCCTTGTCATCAGTGATCGGACGCACCAGCGCCATGCGGCAGGCATCGCGCGGGGCGATACCACCATTAATGAGGGTGGCTGCATACACCAGCAAACGGGTGGAGATGCCCTCGTCCAAACCATGTCCTTTGAGATTGCGCGCGACTTCGCCAATTTTAACCAAACGGCTCGCTGTTCCGGCATCAATCCCGGTTTCCTTGCAGACAATCGCAGATTCCAGCACAGCCGAGGGATAATCGAATTCCATTGCGGCGAAACGCTGCTTGGTGGATTGTTTGAGATCCTTCATCAGGCTCTGATAGCCGGGGTTGTAGGAGATCACCAATTGAAAATCGGAATGCGCCGCAACCAGTTCGCCTTTTTTGTCCAGCGGCAAAGTGCGTCTGTGATCGGTAAGCGGATGGATAACCACGGTGGTGTCCTGCCTTGCCTCAACTATTTCATCCAGATAACAAATAGCACCATGCCGCGCAGCAAGTGTAAGCGGACCATCCAGCCAGCGTGTACCGTTGGCGTCGAGCAGATAGCGCCCGACCAGATCGGACGCGGTCATGTCTTCGTTGCAAGCCACCGTAATCAGCGGCTTGCCGAGCCTCCACGCCATGTGTTCGACGAAACGCGACTTGCCGCAACCGGTCGGCCCTTTCAGCATTACCGGCAAGCGTGCGGCGTATGCGGCTTCGTACAACGACACTTCGTTGGCTTGTTCCTGATAGTAAGGTTCGTCGTTGATCCGGTATTGGTTGATTTCGAATTGCTGGCTCATGGCGGACTCAGAGTAATATTTTGGATAGAGGTTTATTTTAACCCAGGAACAACCGTAAATAAGTATGGCGAACTAGAAATCATGGTTTTGAACCCATCGAGTCCGTCACATCCTTGGCGATTTCCCGGTAGCTGTTCGTTTCGATTTTCTTCAGGCCTCCAACCTGGAAGTGTTCATGCCGGGTATTAGAAAATAAAACAGGATCAGGTCACAAAGGCTCCCGCACAGCTTGATCACAGCCAGATTGTCAGCCCTGCGAGAGTGTACAGGCTACCGAACAGCAGCAATACGCCGGCCATTTGGACATTCTGAAACACGTATTCATCCATGCCAACACGGGCAATCTCGAAGGGTTTGAGGGCTTGGCGTAAGGAAATCCATTGATTGGCACCCTGTTCAAATCCGCGCAACAAGCTTGGGCGGATCAACAGGAACAGGCTGATAATCAGGGCGAACGCGGCACCCAGCAAAATACTGAGCACCGCTGAATCGAGCAGTACCTCGGTTAACATGGTCGGGATAGCGTATGTTCTGGACAAAGAGGTGATAACGTGTGGTTTATCCACGTGGGAGGAATAAAAATAAAGCAGGAAAGCAGCCCCTGTCATCAGCAACATCCCACTTGCCTGATGATGGCGGTAAAACCAGCGATCTACCTTGATTACCCGTTCCAGCAAGCCGGATATCTGGCGTGTGGCTATCCAGCGGTTAGCCCGCTTGCTCACATACAACAACCAGGCCGGACGCAACACCAAGGACGCTCCGGCGAACAACCCGGCTATACTGCCAGCCATTAGAAACAACAATAATGCATGAAACAAAAACTTATTTATATCAACCATAGCTATCCTAAATTACCGTGATGCCCGCACGGCAAAACTTGATGTTATAACACGCTTAATCTATCTACCGACTTCTGTCCTCCGCCTCATTTGTGCAGTGCCGCCTGACCCAAATCCCACAGCGGCAGGAAGATACCCAACGCAAGAATCAGCACCAGAACACCCAGTCCCACAATCAGGATAGGTTCGATCTGGGCGCTCAGGGTTTTCACTTCATATTCCACGTCGCGTTCATACATGCCGGCAATTTCGAACATCAAACTGTCCATCTCGCCCGTTTCCTCTCCCACTGCAATCATCTGCAACACCACGGGATTGAACACGCCGGTAGCGGTTGCCGTGCGGGCAATACTTTCGCCACGCTCAACGCCGTTGCGCATCTGTTCGACACGGGCACGCATGTATTGGTTATCCACTACCATACCTACCACGTTCAATCCCTGCACGATAGGGATACCGCTCTTGAAAGCCAGCGCAAGGCTGCGCGCAAACCGGGCCAGTGTACCCTTATAAATGATTTTTCCCGCGATAGGAATGTAAAATTTGTACTTGTCCCATTTGTACCTGCCGTCTTGCGTATTGATATAAAAACGAAAGCCAAGCGCCGCACCTGCCACAATTGCCACAATCAGCATCCAGTAATGCACCATGAAGTTGGAAAAGTCCATGAGCATCCTGGTCAGCAAGGGCAATTGTGCGTGAAAACTTGCGAACACTTTGACGAATGCGGGAATAACGAAAATGTTAATGATTACGATGGCAATCACCATGGCCGTCACCACAAATATCGGGTAGCGCACCGCGGCGCGAATGTTCTCGCGCATTGCCTTTTCGAATTCAATATACACATACAGGCGCAGGAAGGTCTCGTCGAGCATACCTGTCATCTCGCCGATTTGCACCATGCTGATGTAGAACGGAGAAAATATTTTCGGATGCCGCCGCATCGCAATGCTTAGCTCCAGGCCACTGTCCAGACTTTCCCGCAGATCACCAAAAACAGCGATCAAGGCAGTGTTTTGCGTCGATTCCTGCAAACCCGCGAGTGCCCGCATGATAGGCACCCCTGCCTTGAGCAGCGTGTACATCTGGCGGCTGAACAGGATCAGTTCCGGCGGCCCGATTTTTTTATTTTTGCGGGAAGGCCAAAGCGCAGAACTTTTGGGAGTTTGCTCGGTGACCCGGCCAGCCGGTTCGATCTCGATAGGCGTAATGCCGGTGTTGAATAGCTGGTTGGCAATTACGCCGGTATCGGCGCCCTCCAGCGTTCCCTGCACCAGATCGCCGTGCGCGCTTCTTCCCTTGTAAGCAAATAATCCCATTAATCTTCCACCTGGCTGCTGATGCGTATGACTTCAGCCACCGAGGTATGTCCCTGCTTCATTTGTTCAAGCGCATGGTCAAGCATGGTTCTTCCCCGTATGCTTTCGCGCGCGGCATTCATGAATTGGTTGGTATCCTGATGGGCGGCGGCTTCCACCAGTGGCGGGGTCATCTCCAGCATTTCATACACGCCGAAACGACCCCGGTAACCAGTGTTATTGCAATGCGTGCAACCGCGTCCCTGCCGCAAGATGCCCCATTGGTCGCGCCCGACGCCCTCATGTTCCAGCCATTCTATTTCCTGCGGGGTGGGAAGATGCGTCTCGCCGCAACTTTCGCATACCCGGCGCAGCAGTCGTTGCGCCAGCACCATTTGCACAGCCGAAGCCACCATATACTTGGCCGCTCCCATATCCACCAGGCGGGACAGGGTGCTGGCCGAGTCGCGGGTGTGCAGGGTGGAGAATACCAAGTGACCGGTCAGCACCGCGCGCAAGCCGATCTGCGCGGTTTCCTCGTCGCGCATTTCGCCCACCAGGACAACATCCGGATCCTGGCGCAAAGCCGAACGCAATACGCGCGCAAAAGTCAGGTCTATTTTTTCGTTCACCTGTACCTGGTTAATGCCGGGCAAACGGTATTCCACGGGATCTTCGACGGTAATTATTTTCTGCTCAATGGTGTTGATCTCCGCCAGCCCTGCATAAAGCGTAGTGGTTTTACCGCTACCGGTCGGGCCGGTAACCAGCACCATCCCGCTGCTGCGCTTGATAATGGTACGAAAGCGCTCCAGCATGTCCGGGGGCATGCCCAGTTTGTCCAGCGTCAGGAAGTTGCCGCCCTGATTAAGCAAACGCATTACCACCGACTCACCATATTGTGTGGGCATGGTGGCAATACGCACGTCCACTGCCTGTTCCCGCACCCGCATATTAAAACGTCCATCCTGCGGCAGGCGTTTTTCCGAAATATCCAGCCCGGACATCAGTTTCAGCCGGAGTACGAGCGCAGGCGCGATCTTGCTATCGGCCTCGGTCTGAAAATGCAGCAGGCCGTCAATGCGGAAACGGATTTGCAACCGTCCCTCCTGCGGTTCAATGTGTATATCGGAAGCACGCACTTGAGTTGCATCATTGAACACGGTCTGCAACAACTTGACTACGGGTGCATCCTCAATCCCCGCCGACTCGCTTACCGCGCTGAAGTCAACATAACTATCACCCAGTTCTTCGGAGAGTTCGCGGGCCAAGCCCGAGATTTCTGCGGTACGGCGATAGACACGGTCTATGGTTTCCAGCAGCAATCCTTCGGTAACCACCGCGACTTCAATGTTGGTTTTGAGGACACGGCTGAGTTCGTCGAAAGCAATCAGGTCGGTTGGATCACCCATGCCGACCAGCAGCGCACCCTCACGTTCTTCCAAAACCAATGCGCGAAGGCGCCGCGCCTGATTTTCCGACAAACGACTGACAATTTCGGGATTGACGTTATAAAACTTGAGATTTATATAGGGAATGCCGAGCTGCCTGCCGAGCATTTGAGAAATATTGTCGTCGGTGATAAAGGCGTTATCTACCAGTATCCGCCCAAGCTTGCGTCCGCTACGCTTCTGTTCGTCAAGTGCGAACATGAGCTGCTCCTGCGAAATGAGCTTTTGTTGTACCAGCAATTCACCGAGGCGAATTTTTTCCGGACGCGCCATAATATCTACCTTAAACCGGCCAGGCCGGACCAAAATTCATCTTCTCACGCAATGTTACCGCATGCCTCATGAGGGCAGGAACAATATATTATCTGGATTTAATATCGTCATTAAGGCAAACATCTGAAGATACTTTTACCCATAGGTGAAAACTAACCCTTTTTTGCAATACTGACAACTTGATGTTTAATGTAATTCTGTATCAACCCGAGATTCCGCCCAACACCGGCAATATTATCCGCCTTTGTGCCAACACCGGGGCGCAGTTGCACTTGGTTCGCCCGCTTGGTTTCGAGCTGGATGACAAACAATTGCGCCGCGCCGGCCTGGATTACCACGAGTACGCCAAGGTACGTGTACACGATGACATCGATGCCTGCCTGCGCACGCTGCCGGATTCACGCCTGTTTGCCTTCACTACCAAAGGCGCACAAGCCTATCACGAAGTGCATTATCAGGCCGGAGATGTACTGCTGTTCGGCCCGGAGAGCCGTGGCCTGCCTGCCGATATATTGCAATCGTTACCAGTCGGGCAACGATTGCGCCTGCCCATGCTGCCGAACAACCGCAGCCTGAATTTATCCAACACCGTGGCTATTGCGGTGTTCGAGGCATGGAGACAGTGCGGGTTTGATGGTAGCTGGCAGACAGGAGATGCCTGATTTTTAAAGGCGTGGTTTTTTTTGAACAACACACAAACCATTTACACACCGCCACCCGGTTGCGGCACCGATTTGATCTACCAAGACGCCTCGTTGCTGGCGGTCAACAAACCTGCCGGATTGCTGGCAGTGCCGGGACGCGGGGTCGACAAACAGGATTCTTTCTCGGTGCGTATCCGGAAGGAATTCCCCGATGCATTGACAGTGCATCGCCTGGACATGGCGACTTCCGGGCTGATGCTGTTCGCGCGAGGCGCTGCGATGCAGCGTTGCCTTTCGCGGATGTTTCGCGAACGCGAAGTGAAAAAGCGCTATGTGGCGTTGGTGGCAGGCAAGATTGAGCCGATATACGTTAACAGTTCTCCCTTCCTGGTACCGCGTAGTAAGAAGGAGCAAACTTTCTTTCTTCCTCCTGGGGAAGGTTGGGAAGGAGATTGGAGCGAAGTGAACCTGCCTGTCATAGCCGATTGGCCGAACCGTCCACTGCAAAAGATTGATGTTGTTAAAGGCAAGCACTCACTGACACGCTATCGCTTGCTGGAATATAATACGGATGCAGATACAAGTCGTATTGAACTGGAACCGGTGACCGGACGCACCCACCAACTACGGGTTCATATGTCTGCCCTCGGACATCCTATCCTGGGTGATGAGTTGTACGAAGGTCGTGCGGCGGAACGTTTGATGCTGCATGCCTGTACGCTGAGCTTTGTCCATCCGCTTGGCGGTGAACCGATAACCTTGTCCTGCGAAGCGCCGTTTTGACAATTTGTAGCGGATGTAGATACTGTCGCGTCGGCAGTAACTTGTGGAAATGTCAAAATGGCGAAAAAGCCCTTCCCCTTAT
>CAIQPV010000325.1 GCA_903873725.1 uncultured Nitrosomonadales bacterium | reverse complement strand
CCAGATAAAAGCGAATGTAAAATTTATTATCTGGGCCTTCCGTTTTGTATAAAACCATATCGTTTTGCCCCCAATGTGGAGAAGAGCAACGAAAAACAAACACATGGTAAGGCCACGCATCAATGCGCGTTTCAAAAACAATTCCGGGGACAGCATCTTCCAGCTGTTGTTTCAACTGTTGAAGAATGAACGATTGGTATTGCACTACCAGTTTTTGCACACCTGAGATTTCGTCGGAATGGTTTTCTACGAAGGTCACTTGTTCAGGTGTCATAGG
Organism: uncultured Nitrosomonadales bacterium; assembly: GCA_903873725.1. Classification (GTDB taxonomy): domain Bacteria; phylum Pseudomonadota; class Gammaproteobacteria; order Burkholderiales; family Gallionellaceae; genus CAIQPV01. The sequence continues at coordinate 1,632 of CAIQPV010000325.1, read as the reverse complement.
CGGATTATAAAGTTCGTTTTCCAGATGTTGAATAAATTCACGGGCAAATAGATGCCATTTGGACTGGGTAGGATCAGAAAAGATTGCTGCCATTTTTACCCGTAGGGCCGTGCAATAGTCTCGATAGGAAACACCCTTCCAACCTGCCTTCTTGCTACAGCCATCCGGGGAGAGGATCGCAAAGAAATTCGTTTTTCTTCCCAACCTCTTGGCGTGATCCTCGTAAGAGATAAAGGGGTTAGCTTGCCAGTGGCGGATTTTATTTTCGATAAGGAGGCACCATTCCGAACCAAGAATTTGAAGATCGATTCGTTTTTGATCAACGGTATAAACCTCGCGCTCGACACCGACATAGCTCATTTTAAGCTGACCTTTATCTACCTTCATGGAATCAAGAAAGGTCGATAGAAACAAGTCGCCTAACCCGTGTTTGGCGTCTGGGTTGAGAAAAAAAGCGAGTAGGTCGGAAGCAGGGTTTTCGTAATAACCCCGCCCGCCAACCGCAAAGAGGGTTGGCTCTTTGGCCGGGGGAACATGAACTCTCACCTTCGCAAGAAAATCGTCAAGCTCTGCCAGCGACCCGAGGGCAGGTTGCTCGATCAGCTTGTCTTCGGAGGAGGCGTGGGGCATGCCTTTAAGGTGCTGGCGGATTTTCGACGGCTGTCCAACCCAAGATTACCGGCGCGACATCAAGCTTTGCCCGCAGTGGTGTCATCTCATCTGCGAAAACACTTACTTTCACGTTTCGCGCTGAAATTATCGGTTTGCCATCAAGCTTCTTTGTCTGAACATGGGTATGAATTTTCCTTTTCAAGACAAGATACGATCCGGGGAAGATAGGCGGCTGCCCAAGTCCCGGAGCAAGTCTGATCAAGTAGCAATCTCCTTCATCGTTCTGTTCGCATGTAGCATCGCCGTCCGGCATGATCATACCATTCATGTTGTATGGAAGTTCCAGTTCAACCATTACCCGGCGGGCAATCATACGGCCAACATTTTCAAGTTTTACTAAAATAACACCCTCTGGTTTGTAGCCACCGGCCTTCAAGTTTACGAAGATTGAAGCAAGAATTTTGGGGTGTGACTTCCGGTTCATCACATCCCGGACTTCGTAATCTTCCATCGGGCGCGAATTAAAATTATGCCGCTTATAGTAAACGTGGTCGCGTGCCTGATGTGCGGTGTGTGACTGTGGCACTTCAACCACATAGCAGACGCTTCCCGCATGTTCATCAATCGCGACGGGATGGATAACCACGCCTTCAATGCGCGGTTGGATGGTCTGGATGACTTGCTCAAGCCATTCTTTAGAAACATCAGTCCGGCGCAGCGGATCAAGCCGTTCAGGTAGGTGACGATTGGCTTTGTCGGCAGGCTCGGCGATGCCGTAGATCAGAACGCCGCCTGCTGAGTTGGCCATCGCTGAAATATCCTTGGTGATCTCGATTATCTCCTTCCCGTCGGTCTTAACCAATGCGGCGGCGCGCTTATAATCCAGCGAAAGGCTTTCCTCTACGCCGTCGGCGATCATTTGCTCCAGTCGCTCTTTTGTCCAAGCGGTCATGTGGTTTCGATGTTCAGCTTCGACACGTCTAGCTCGCCGGAAATCAACTTCGGCAGCAGCCCGACCTT
>CAIQPV010000324.1 GCA_903873725.1 uncultured Nitrosomonadales bacterium | reverse complement strand
CGCCAACGACATCATGGGCATCTTCAAATCCTTTCACCAGGTCGGTGTGACCCTGCTGATCGCCAGCCATGACGATAGCCGCCTGCGCCAGTTAGGGACGCGCACATTGACCCTGAAACACGGGGAGTTGCAGTCATGAACAATTGGCTGTCACAGCATATCCGCGTACTGTTATCTACCCTGAAGCGTTTGTTCACCACTCCGGTGGCCAGTTTGCTGAACATCCTGGTCATCGGTACCGCCCTGTGTCTGCCGGCAGGCGTGTATGTGCTGTTACAAAACGTGCAGCGCATTGCCGATCAAATGGTCGGCACGCCGCAGATCAGCGTGTTCATGAAAATGGATGCAGGCAAAGACGACGTCGCCCGTATCGGTAAACAATTACAGCAGCACGAGGCGGTTAGCCGTGTTGAATACGTGTCGCGAGAGCAGGCATTGGAACAACTCAAAAGCAGTACCGGATTGGCGGATGTGATTGGCGGCCTGTCGCAAAATCCGCTTCCGGACGCTTATATCGTTTATCCGAAAAAGTCTGATGCAGAAACGCTGGAGGCCCTGCGCGATGAATTGCAAAAATGGCCAAAGCTGGAAAAAGTCCAACTGGATTCGGCTTGGGTACACAAGCTGGAAGCGCTGCTCAAGTTCGGCCGCCTGGCAGTGCTGATACTCGCCGCACTCCTCAGCTTTGCTTTGGTAGCGATTACCTTCAACACCATCCGTTTACAAATTCTCACCCAGCGCGACGAGATCGAAGTATCCAAACTGATCGGCGCCACTAACGCCTTCATCCGCCGCCCCTTCCTGTATTTCGGTTTGTTGCAGGGATTGCTCGGCGGCGCGGCGGCATGGCTTATTATCACTGTCAGTCTGGCACTGCTCAACAGCAGCCTCGCCGGGCTAGGTCAACTGTATGCGAGCAACTTCACCCTGCACATTTTTTCTGCCGGTGATACCCTCACCCTGTTGCTGTTCTCGTCCTACCTCGGCTGGATGGGCGCATGGCTGTCTGTGGCACAACATCTGTGGCAGATTGAGTCCAGATAACTCCGGAAAACCTTACAGGCGTAGTTTTTTATGCCAGCACATCCGGTTCGGCTTTGATCGGTGAAGGTAAGCGATAGCCTGCCAAATATCTTTAAAGACTGGAACTCGCTTGCCAGTTTGCCAGTTTATCGGCCGGCATCGGGCGGGCGATGCCATAGCCCTGTCCCAGCTCGCAGCCCATGTCGAGCAGCACCCGGTAATGATCCCCGGTCTCAATGCCTTCCGCCACCGTTTCCCGGCCGAATGCGCGCGCCAGGGCGATGATGCCCTGAACGATGGCCATGTCGCCCTTGTCTTCCAGCATGTCGCGCACGAAGGACTGGTCTATCTTGAGGGTGTCCACCGGAAGGGCGCTCAGATAAGACAAGGAGGAATAGCCGGTGCCGAAATCATCCAGCGCAAATCCCACGCCGAACTCGCGGCATGACTCGATGATTCCCCGCACAATGGCGATGTCGTTGAGCGCCACCGTTTCCAGCACTTCGATCTGGAGCTTGCCGTGTGGCAGGTCCGGGTAATGCGCGAGTTGCTGTTGCAGGCGCTCGACGAAACGCGGCGATTCCAGGTGGTAACCCGAGATGTTGATGCTGACCTCGATGTCGAGCCCGGCGTTTTGCCAGTCGCTCATCCGGGCCAATGCCGCAGCAGTCACCCACTCGCCGATCTCAATGTCCAGTTCGGTGTTGTCGATGTAGCGCAGGAATTCCGCGGGCGAAAGCAGGCCGCGTTCGGGATGCCGCCAGCGAATCAAGGCTTCGGCGCCGACCAGTTCCTTCGTGCGCAAGTTGATCTTGGGCTGGTAATACAACTCGAACTGGTCATGTTCCAGACCGTGACGGATGCTTTTCAGGAATTCGTGCTGGTCGCGGGCACGCTGATCCAGCGCGGGATCGTAAATGTGGAAACGGTTCTTGCCTGATTGCTTGGCTATGTACATCGCCTGATCGGCATGCCGCAACAGGGTGTCCGGGTCTTCTTCGTCCAGCGGATAGATACTCACCCCGATGCTGACGCTCAGTGTGAGCGGTTTATCCTTGACGGTAATCGGCTGGGCGATCGCCGCCAGCAGCCGTTCAAGTGTCGCCACGCACTCTTCGCCTTTTTCAAGTTCCAGCAGCAACACCACGAACTCGTCCCCGCCCAGGCGGGCAACCGTGTCGCCGCCGCGTATGGTGCTGCCGATACGGGTGGCCATTTCGACCAGTACCCGGTCGCCCGCTTCGTGCCCCATGGTGTCGTTGATGGGCTTGAAACCGTCGAGGTCGAGATAGCAGACCGCCATCATGTTCTGTTCCCGCGAGGTCTGCGCGATGGCCTGTTTCATGCGGTCGGCCAGCAACACCCGGTTGGGGATGCCGGTGAGCGCGTCGTAATGGGCGACCCGGCTCAGTTCGGCCTCGTGCGCCTTGATGTGGCTGATGTCGGAGAACACGGCAACGTGGCGCAACACCTTGCCGTTGTCGTCGCAGATAGCCGAGATCGAGAGCATCTCCGCATACACTTCGCCGGATTTGCGCTGGTTCCATATCTCGCCGCGCCAAGTCCTGTTATTTTTCAGTGACTTCGACATTGAAGCATAAGATATTTCATCTTGACGCCCAGAAATTATATGCAGCCTGGAATTCTGACCGATCACCTCCTCGCGAGTGTAGCCGGTGATGTGGGTAAAGGCCGGGTTGACGTCAATGATGACGTTGTTTGCATCGGTGATCACGATGGCTTCCTGGGTATTGCCGAACACGCTGGCAGTGATCCTCAGACCTTCTTCGGCATGCCTGCGTTCGGTGATGTCGGAACCCAGTCCGACAAGATAGTATTGGTCATCGATGGTGGTACGGTGCCCGGAAAAGTGGTATGGAATTTTTTGCCCGGATTTGGTGATGAATTCGGCTTCGGCCCATGAATCGCCTATTTCAAATACTTCCCGTATTCTTTGGGTGATTAGCTCCTGGTCGTTCCCATCGAAAAAACTCAACGCTGACATGCTGTAGATCTCGTCGCTTGAATAACCTGACACATCCAGAAACCGCGGGCTTACTCTGACAAAGCCTCCTTGCGGGTTAATCATATAAAAGATGCCGGGCAGGTTGTTGATCACGTCGTCGGAGAACTGTTTCTGTTTTATCAGCAATTCTTCAGCCAACTTGCGCTCAGTAATGTCCTGAACGATGGCTATGCCGCCCACAATTGCTCCTTCGCCGTTTAAAGATTGCGCGCAAGTCATGGACACCCATCCTTTGGCATCACTGAAGGTGGCGTCGTAATGGCCCTCGAAATAACCCACTCCACTTTCCAGTGCGTTTCTCAAGGCTGGCAGGATAGACTGATCGTTGAGAATCTTCATATCAAGGCCAACGATATCTTCAACTGAATTGCGCAGAATCACGGCGAACCGGTCATTGCAATAAGTGATCACAAAGTCGGGGTTGTAATGGAAGATACCTACAGGTGAATGGTTCAGTAACAAACGATATCGCTGTTCACTGACTTTAACCAATTCCTCTCGCTCGGCAGCCTCAAGACGTAATAAAATGTTCTCGCAAATGTTCCGGTTAATATACCGAAAGCTCATAATTATGAAACCGAAATACAACAATACTGACGCGCTCATTGCTATAGATAGGCTGTCGCCTGCAACGAACAAACGGATGATGAGCGGCACCTGGACTGATACGTTATACAGGATTGCGCTGACCAGATCGACAGAGTAGGAAGCCAGGCTGCCGGCTGTCAAACCGGCCAGCATGAAGACCAGAAATATCTGATGCTGGGAGTTGTTTGCGGGAAATAACAGCAGGCTGGACGAGCCCCATGCAATGCCGGAAATCAACACACCAAGTCGAAATATACCCAGCCAGTCATGAGTGGATGGATTGCCACTTACTGCCGATTTCTGATAAGAGCGAGCGACGCCGGTTCGTAATAGTGCAACCAGCGCTATCAAAGAAAACCATGCAAGAACAACCGTGGTATCAATTACTTCGCGCTGCATTAAAGAAAGAATTGCAGCAATGGCCACACTGGCAACCTGTGTCAGGTTGCTCGTGGAAAATAGCTGCCGGATCTGCGCGGCTTGCATCGCTGCCTTCTTGTTCATGTTGTCACCAAATGCGATTTAAGCGCGTCAGCAATTTCTCGATTCCCCATTTTGCTTTGGGCGCAATTCAACTACTGGCCTAAGGATACCGCAACCGGAGTCGCGGCGTCCTGGCCTTTACTGGAAGCAAGCCCCGGTAGGCGGTTATTTCCAATGGCTTTGGCCTAATGCAAGTTTTGCAAATCCAGCTTGCGCAGTTTGGGTGCCAAGCGAGCAGTCGAGGCCACAACCGCCAGTGTCATGATACCTCCGAAGATTACTGAAGGAATCAAGCCCATCATGCGGGCAGCCAGGCCGGATTCAAATCCACCCAGTTCATTGGAGGAGCCGATGAAGATTCCGTTGATGGCGGCAACACGCCCCCGCATCGCGTCAGGTGTTATCAACTGCATGATGGTAGTGCGCATAACCACCGATACTCCATCACAAACGCCGGAGAACATTAACAATAGTGCCGCAAGCCAGAAACTGGCGCTAAGGGCGAATAAAATAATGCACATTCCAAACCCGGCAACTGCCGCCAGCAGTAAGCGTCCTGCATGTTCGTTGGGTGGATATTTTGAAAGAACAATCCCGACGATAATGGCACCGACTGCGGGTGCGGCACGCAAGATACCGAGACCTTCAGGACCATAATGGAAAATATCCCGGATGAATGCAGGCAACATGGCTACCGCACCGCCAAACAACACCCCGAACATATCCAGTGCCTGAGCTCCCAGAATAATCTGGTTGCTGAATACAAAGCGCAGGCCTTCTCCAATGCTGGAGAACACGGCGGCAGATTTCGCGGAAGGCGGTTCGGCGACACGCAATAACAGCAATGTGATGGCCGCACTGAGGGCGAGAGCGGCAGATACTGCATAAGCGGTTGTCATATTGGCCCAGCCTACCAGCGCACCACCCAGAGCAGGGCCGAACACCAAGCCAAACTGAAATACCGAACTGCCGAACCCCGCAGCACGGGTGTATTGATTTCGCGGCAATATCAGTGCAAACAACGCATTATAAGACGGGCCGATAAAAGCTCGCGCCAAGCCGCCGCAGGCGATCGCTCCGTAAATCCACAGCGATTGATTGTCCTGCAACAGGCCGGTAGTGGTTGCCGCCAATACCAATGCATATAAACTCGTTACCAAACTGGCCAGTACGCCAAACATGCGCCGTGAATGATGATCAACCGCATAACCCGCAAACAAGGCACAGCAAAAATAAGGGATCACTTCAGCCAATCCGATTAGCCCGAGAGCCAAGGCATCGTGTGTCAATTCGTAGATGTGCCACCCGACCACTACCACCACGATCTGGTAGGCCAGAACGATCTGAACGCGAAAAGCCAGAAGCATGAGAAAACTGCGATTGTGCAAAGGGTGTATTGAAGAAACAGGAAGCAATAGATTCATAACTGTCTTTGCGATCACAGCTTGCGCAGTACCAGCTTGAGATATTCTCCCGTTACGCTTTCCGGATTGTTTGCAATATTCTTTGGCGAACCTTGTGCGATGACCCGTCCGCCGCCTTCGCCACCTTCCGGTCCCAAATCAATAACCCAGTCGGCAGTTTTGATGACATCCAGATTGTGCTCAATCACTACCACGGTATTGCCCTGATCGCGCAGTTTGTGGATGACTTTCAGCAGCAGGGCAATGTCGTGGAAGTGCAGGCCGGTGGTCGGTTCGTCGAGGATGTACAAAGTACGTCCGGTGTCGCGTTTGGAGAGTTCCAGCGACAGTTTTACACGCTGCGCCTCGCCGCCGGACAGCGTAGTGGCGCTTTGTCCCAGCGTGATGTAACCCAAACCCACATCGAGCAGGGTTTGCAGTTTTCGTGCGATGATGGGAACCGGGGCAAAAAATTCGTGTGCCTGCTCCACCGTCATTTCCAGAATTTGATAAATGTTTTTGCCCTTGTACTGCACCTCCAGCGTTTCGCGGTTGTAGCGCATGCTGTGGCACACGTCGCATGGAACATAGAGGTCGGGCAGGAAGTGCATCTCCACCTTGATGACGCCATCTCCCTGGCATGATTCGCAGCGCCCGCCCTTGACGTTGAAAGAGAAGCGGCCCGGCCCGTAGCCGCGCTCGCGCGATTGCGGTACGCCGGAAAACAGTTCGCGGATGGGTGTGAACAGGCCGGTATAGGTTGCCGGATTGGAGCGCGGAGTGCGTCCGATGGGCGACTGGTCAACGGCGATGACCTTGTCAAAAAATTCCAGCCCGTTGATTTCTGCGAACGGCGCAGGCTCGGTGTTGCTGCCGTAGAGGTGGCGCGCCACGGCATGATAGAGCGTGTCGTTGATGAGGGTAGATTTGCCGGAACCCGAAACGCCCGTTACGCACACCAGCAATCCGACCGGCAAATCCAGCGTGACTGCTTTCAGGTTGTTGCCGCAGGCGCTCTTGATTTGCAGCATGCGCTCCGGGTCGGGAGTGCGATATTTTTTTGGCGCTGGAATGCTGCGACGCCCGACAAGATAATCGCCGGTGAGCGACGCTTTGTTGGCGCAAATTTCCGCAGGCGTACCTTGTGCGACCACCAATCCGCCGTGCTCGCCTGCACCCGGCCCCATATCTACCACGTAGTCGGCACTCATGATGGCATCTTCGTCGTGCTCCACGACGATCACGCTGTTGCCCATGTCGCGCAGGCGCTTCAGCGTGTCCAGCAGGCGGTCATTGTCGCGCTGGTGCAGGCCGATGGATGGTTCATCCAGCACATACATCACACCGGTGAGGCCGGAACCGATCTGTGAGGCCAGACGGATGCGCTGTGATTCGCCGCCGGATAGCGTTTCGGCAGAACGTTCCAGCGACAAATATTCCAGCCCGACATTGTTGAGGAAGGTGAGGCGGCTGGCGATCTCCTGCACGATCTTGTCTGCGATGGCTTGCTTGTGTCCCATCAGTCTCACTTGCTGAAAAAATGCTAGCGCTTGTTTCAACGGCAAGGCGCTGAGCTCGTAGATAGTTTTGTCGGAGATACGCACGTGGCGCGCTTCCAGACGGAGGCGTGTGCCATTGCATTCCGGGCACAGGCAGGTGTTCAGGTACTTCGCCAGTTCTTCGCGCACTGTGGGCGATTCGGACTCGCGGTAGCGCCGCTCCAGATTGTTGATAATGCCTTCGAACGCATGTTCGCGCAACTCGGGTTTGCCGCGTTCGTTCAGATAGCGAAAAGAAATTTTCTCCTTGCCGCTGCCGAATAAAATAATCTGCTGGGTATTTTCCGGCAGGCTTTCGAACGGGCGTTCAAGCTCGAAATTGTAATGTTTGGCGAGACTGTCCAGCATTTGAAAGTAGAACTGGTTGCGACGGTCCCAGCCCTTGATCGCACCGCCACTTAGTGAAAGTGATGGGAAAGCCACAATCCGCTTCGGATCGAAAAAACTGATGTTGCCCAGCCCGTCGCATTTGGGGCATGCGCCCATCGGGTTGTTGAAGGAGAACAGGCGCGGTTCGAGTTCGGGTAGCGAATAATTGCAGATCGGGCAGGCGAACTTGGCCGAGAACATGTGTTCGTTTCCGGTATCCATTTCCACCGCCAGCGCACGCCCATCGGCATGCCGCAATGCGGTCTCGAACGATTCGGCCAGGCGCTGTTTGGCATCCGCGCCGACTTTCAGCCTGTCCACCACGATCTCGACCGTGTGTTTCTTGTTCTTGGCAAGCGCTGGCAAGTTGTCTATCTCATACATCACGCCATTCACGCGCAACCGCACAAATCCCTGTGCGCGCAGCTCGTCGAACAAGTCCAGTTGCTCCCCCTTGCGTTCGACCACCAGCGGTGACAGGATCATCACCTTCGTATCCTGCGGCAATTGCAGCACATGGTCCACCATCTGGCCGACGCTCTGGGCTTGCAGAACCAGGTCGTGTTGCGGGCAATACGGATCGCCGGCACGCGCAAACAGCAGGCGCAGGTAGTCGTGAATTTCGGTGACGGTACCGACGGTGGAGCGCGGGTTGTGCGAAGTGGCCTTCTGCTCAATGGCGATGGCGGGCGATAATCCCTCGATCAAATCCACGTCGGGTTTTTCCATCAACTGCAGAAACTGCCGCGCGTAAGCGGAAAGCGATTCCACATAGCGCCGCTGCCCCTCGGCATACAGCGTGTCGAAAGCGAGCGAAGACTTGCCGGAGCCGGATAAACCGGTAATCACCACCAATTGATTGCGCGGCAGGTCGAGGTTGATGTTCTTGAGGTTGTGCGTGCGTGCGCCACGAATGCGTATTTGTTCCATACCAACTGTGTTTAGTGAAAACGACCTGTCAATATACGCGAATTTTGTTGCATTCCCAACCTGCTTAATGCGCAACTGATTGTTTCAATGTGGAGGGGCAGGTCGAATGCAAGTATAATACCATTTCATGCCGTGACTATTACATTCTGCGATGTTGCCGATGATTGGTTTGCGGTCTGTTTGTCATGGGTATTGCAAAAAGAATATGTTGAAAAAAATTAGCGTCCTGGATGTCAGGCTCGGGATGTTCATTAATGAACTCTGTGGGAACTGGATAGATCATCCATTCTGGAAGAAATCTTTTGAACTGGACAGTGAGAAGGATTTGCATGCCCTGAAGACGTGTGGCATCAAAGAAGTCTGGATTGACCTCTCGAAGGGGCTGGACGTCGAACCCGAACCTTCTCCCGAATCGGATGAAAAGAAGCCTCCCGACACTTTGCCGGAGGCGGCGAAAAGCGACAAGAAACAGGAGCAGCAAATTGCTTTGCATCAGGAGATGCCGCGCGCCCAAAAATTGCAAGCCAAGGCCAAGCGGACAGTAGCATTCGTTTTCAGGGAAGCGCGCATGGGCAATGCGCTGCAAAGTGCCGAAGCCGTTGAGCTGGTTGACGAGATTACCCAGTCGGTTTCGCGCAACTCGGTGGCCTTGTTAAATATGTCGCGCCTGAAGAGCAAGGATGACCACATTTATTTGCATTCGGTGGCGGTGAGCGCCCTGATGATAGCGCTGGGCAGGCAATTGGGCGTTGAAAGCGGCACCCTGAAAAGTTTGGGGATGGCAGGATTGCTGCATGATGTGGGGAAAGTGATGATTCCAGATACTATTCTCAATAAGCGCGGCAAACTGACTCCCGACGAGTTTGAAATTGTTAAAACTCACTCCCGGCGCGGGTGGGATATTCTTAAATCAGATCCTAACGTGGATGAAATTGGCCTGGATGTTTGCCTGCATCACCATGAAAGATGGGATGGCTCGGGATACCCGGATAAGTTGTCCGGAGAAACTTTGTCGCTGTATGCGCGTATGGCAACAGTGTGCGATGTCTATGATGCGCTAACCTCCGATTGCAGTTACAGGAAGGCTTTCTCTCCCGCTGACGCCATCCGGAAAATGACTGAAATGCAGGCTGTCCATTTTGACAAGGTCGTGTTTCACGCGTTCGTCAAGACTGTAGGTATATATCCTTCAGGCACGCTGGTTAAATTGAAATCGGGGCGGCTTGCCGTAGTTGCCGATCAATCTGCAAAAAGCCTGCTTACCCCGGTTGTAAAAGTATTTTTTTCAACAAAAGCCAACGAACCGATTTTTCCCGCATTGGTTGACCTTTCCAAAGTGCCGGATCCCATTGCAAGTGTCGAAGATCCTGCCAAATGGAAATTTGACTTGAAGACCATGGTGGGGATTTAGGGAGCATGATTTGCCGGCCAAATTTCAGCTTGCGCAAATTTATCGTTTGGCCGGTCATATTTTAGACTGGTATTAACATGTTAATATGCGGTTGTTGCAGCAACAAAGAATTCATTTATTAATTTCAAGGAAAGTCAGTATGGCTAGTGTAGAAACCCTGGGTGCATTACAGCGCCGTCTTAATGCATTTATTCCGCAACAGCAGGTTCGTGGTGAAGTCGAGGCACGCCTCAAACGTTTGGGGCGCACCGCCAAAGTGCACGGCTTCAGGCCGGGCAAGGTCCCGTTCAAAATTCTTGAACAGCAGTATGGCGCACAAGTGCAGCAGGAGGTACTGGGCGACGTCTTGCAGCGTTCTTTTGCCGATGAAGTGCGGGCCAACAGCCTGAGAGTGGCGGGTTACCCGAATTTCGAACTCAAGGCTGCCGATCCTGCCGCCGGCCAGATTGAATACAGCGCGACTTTTGAAGTTTATCCCGAAGTCGTCTTGGGGGATGTTAGCGGGGAAAGCCTGGAACGGGCGACTTATGCCCTGATCGATGCTGATATTGACAATACAATTACCACCCTGCGCAAGCAGCGCGCAGTATTTGAGCCGGTTGACCGCGCGGCGCAAAACGATGATCAGGTACGGATTGATTTCAGCGGCACGGTGGGTGGCACAGTGTTTGAAGGTGGCGAGGCCAAGGATTTTTCGGTGGTACTGGGCGAAAGGCGTATGTTGCCCGATTTCGAGAATGCCATTATCGGCATGAAAACAGGTGAAACAAAGTCTTTTGACATGACTTTCCCGGAGAATTATCACGGCAAGGATGTTGCGGGAAAGCAAGCCACATTTACCGTTATTTTGCACTCGGTGGAAGCTCCGCGCCTGCCTGAATTGAATGCCGAACTTGCCAGGTTGCTCGGCGTTGAGGACGGTGATGTAAATAAGTTCAAGGCAGAAATTCGTGATAACCTGACCCGCGAAACCGAACGCCGCATCAAGGCGCGCAACAAGAACAACGTGATGGATGTGTTGCTGAAAGTTTGCCAGCTTGAAGTGCCCAAGGCATTGTTGGATTCCGAGGTGCAGAATTTGACGGGACAGGCCATGCAGGATATGCAGGAGCGCGGTATGAAAATTCCGCAGGGGATGTCGCTGCCACCTGACTTGTTTGTGGAACAGGCACAAAAACGCGTCAAGCTGGGGTTGATTCTGGCGGAACTGGTCAAACAGCATAAGCTGGGCGCCAAACCCGAGCAGGTCAAGGCTCTGGTACAGGATTACGCGCAGAGTTTTGAACACCCGGAGGAGGTTGTGAAGTGGTATTACAGCGATCCTTCGCGTCTGAAAGAAGTGGAGGCGATGGTACTGGAGGATAATGTGGTGGATTGGGCGATGGGCGCGGCCAGGGTAAGCGAGCGGGCGGTGGAATTTAATGAATTGATGGGAAAGAGCAAATAATGCGTAGTAATTTGCCACAAATGAATAATATGGAACCGCACAATAGTCTTGTTCCGATGGTTGTTGAAACCAGCGGGCGGGGTGAACGGGCGTATGACATTTTTTCGCGCTTGCTCAAGGAGCGGGTTGTTTTTCTGGTAGGGGAGATTGACGATAATGTCGCCAATCTGGTGGTCGCACAGTTGCTGTTCCTGGAGTCTGAAAATCCTGATAAGGAAATACACCTCTACATCAACTCGCCGGGCGGCTCTATTTCAGCGGGGATGGCGATTTACGACACCATGCAGTTTATCAAGCCCGATGTGTCCACACTGTGCATCGGGATGGCGGCTTCGATGGGTGCATTCCTGCTGCAGGCGGGTGCCAAAGACAAGCGTTTTGTATTGCCCAACTCAACGGTGATGATTCACCAGCCGCTGGGTGGTTTCCGGGGGCAGGCATCGGACATCGAGATACACGCCAAGTATATTTTGAGCTTACGCGAACGTCTGTACGCCTTGATGTCGCATCATACAGGGCGTAGCATTGAGGAAATCGCCCGCGACAGCGAGCGTGATAATTTCCTGACCGCAACTGAGGCTGTCGAATACGGCCTGGTGGACAAGGTGTTGGACAAGCGGGTTTAAAAATATTTAATAGCTAGTAGCGGGCAGCTAGTAGCTTGTAGCCAAACTAAAACCGCGCGTAGTGCGACTAACCGGCTACAGGCTACCCGCCACAAGCTACAAGCCCAGATAACAACGAGGATCTATATGTCGTCGGATAAAAACAAGGGTGACAAACTGTTGTATTGCTCGTTTTGCGGCAAGAGCCAGCATGAAGTGCGCAAACTGATTGCGGGTCCTTCGGTGTTCGTGTGCGATGAGTGCATCGAGCTGTGTAACGACATTATTCGCGAAGAGAGTAACAACGCGGTGCCCGGCAAGGCGGACAGAAGTGACCTGCCTGTACCGCGCGAAATTCGCGCGAGTCTCGATGAATATGTGATCGGACAGGAACAAGCCAAGAAAATTTTGTCGGTGGCAGTTTACAACCACTATAAGCGTCTGAAGAGTTCGGACAAGGATGGGGTTGAACTTTCGAAGAGCAATATTTTGCTGATCGGCCCGACCGGGTCCGGCAAAACTCTGCTGGCGCAGACCATGGCGCGTTTGCTTAACGTTCCTTTTGTGATGGCGGATGCCACCACGCTGACCGAAGCCGGATATGTCGGAGAGGACGTCGAGAATATTATTCAGAAACTGTTGCAGGCGTGTGATTACGACGTAGAAAAAGCACAGCGTGGCATTGTTTACATTGATGAAATCGACAAGATTTCGCGCAAGTCGGATAACCCCTCGATAACCCGGGATGTTTCCGGTGAAGGCGTGCAGCAGGCGCTGCTCAAGCTGATTGAAGGTACCAAGGCCTCGGTGCCCCCCCAAGGTGGACGCAAACATCCGAATACAGAATTCCTGCAAGTTGACACCACCAACATTTTGTTCATTTGCGGCGGTGCGTTCGACGGTTTGGAAAAAGTCATCCGCAACCGCTCGGAAAAGGCCGGTATCGGTTTTAGTGCAAACCTGAGCAAGCGCGATGACAAAAAAGGGATAGGCAAAGTGTTGCGTGACGTAGAACCCGAGGATTTGATCAAGTTTGGCTTGATCCCGGAGTTTGTCGGTCGCCTGCCTGTAGTGGCGACGCTGGAGGAACTCGACGAAGCTGCATTGATACAGATACTGACCGAACCCAAGAATGCTCTGACCAAACAGTACCAGAAACTGTTCTCGATGGAAGGTGTGGCGCTGGAATTCCGTGACGGGGTGTTGCAGGCCATTGCCAAAAAAGCGCTGGTGCGCAAAGCCGGCGCGCGCGGCCTGCGTTCCATCATGGAACATGCCCTGTTAGACACCATGTTCGACCTTCCCTCCATGGAAAATGTGGAAAAAGTGGTACTGGACGAAAACAGCGCAAGCGGCGAGATTCAGCCTGTGGTGATGTACGCGGATACACCTAAAGCTGCTTAGTGATTCAAAAACAAGGTGGTGCGTGACAACTTGAATTTTTTTGCCGCGCCCCCATCTAACCTTCCATGCCAACTCTCTGAATAACTTCGCCATGACATTACACGACACCTATATCCCTGCTACCGTTGGCCTGTACCCTTTGCTGCCTTTGCGCGATGTGGTGGTGTTTCCGCACATGGTGATTCCCTTGTTTGTCGGAAGAGCAAAATCTATCAAGGCACTGGAATCTGCCATGGAGGCTGGCAAGAGCATCGTGCTGGTGGCGCAGAAATCGGCCGCCAAGGATGAACCTTCAATAGATGATTTGTACCGCATCGGCAGCATCGCCAACATTCTCCAGATGCTCAAGCTGCCGGACGGTACTGTAAAAGTATTGGTGGAAGGAACACAGCGCGCCAAGGTGCTGCGAGTACTGGACGAGAAATCACATTTTGACGCCGATATTGAACCGGTGTCGGCGGATGATAGTCTTGGTTCCGAAGCCGAGGCGATGCGCCGTGCACTGATCAACCAGTTCGATCAATATGTAAAACTGAACAAGAAAATCCCGCCGGAAATCCTGACTTCGTTGGCAGGCATAGATGATGCCGGACGACTGGCAGATACCATCGCCGCGCATTTGCCGCTCAAGCTGGAACAGAAGCAGGAAGTGCTGGAAATTTTCGATGTGCGCAAGCGCCTCGAACATCTGCTGGGCCTGCTGGAAGCCGAGCTGGATATCCTGCAAGTTGAAAAGCGCATCCGTGGGCGTGTCAAGCGCCAGATGGAAAAGAGCCAGCGCGAGTATTACCTGAACGAACAGGTGAAGGCGATCCAGAAAGAATTGGGCGAAGGCGAAGAAGGTGCGGACATTGATGAACTGGACAAGAAAATCAAGGCTGCGCATATGCCCAAAGAGGCGCGCGCCAAGGCAGAGGCCGAGCTGAAAAAACTCAAACTGATGTCTCCGATGTCCGCCGAGGCGACCGTGGTGCGCAACTACATCGACGTGCTGGTGGGGCTACCGTGGAAAAAGAAAACCAAGATCAGCACCGACCTGAAAAACGCCGAGGAAGTGCTGGAAGCGGATCATTACGGTCTGGAGAAGGTCAAGGAGCGCATCGTCGAATACTTGGCAGTACAGCAGCGCGTGGACAAGATGAAAGCGCCTATCCTGTGCCTGGTCGGGCCGCCCGGAGTGGGTAAGACCTCGCTGGGTCAATCCATCGCGCGTGCGACCAACCGCAAGTTCATGCGCATGTCGCTGGGCGGGGTGCGCGACGAATCCGAAATACGCGGTCACCGTCGTACTTACATCGGTTCCATGCCCGGCAAAATTTTGCAGAACATGGCCAAGGTTGGCGTGAAGAACCCGTTGTTTCTGCTGGATGAAGTTGACAAGATGGGTATGGACTTCCGTGGCGATCCTTCTTCGGCGTTGCTTGAGGTGCTCGACCCGGAACAGAACCATACTTTTGTTGACCATTATGTCGAGGTCGAGTATGACTTGTCCGACGTGATGTTCGTGGCTACCGCGAATAGCATGAACATTCCCGCACCGTTGCTGGATCGGATGGAAATCATACATGTGTCGAGCTATACCGAAGACGAGAAGGTCAACATTGCGACACGTTACCTGATTCCCAAGGCGCTGAAGAACAATGGCCTGAAAGCGGAAGAAATCGGCATTTCAGAAAGCGCCATCCGCGACATCCTGCGTTATTATACGCGCGAGGCTGGCGTGCGAGGACTTGAGCGCGAACTTTCCAAGATATGCCGCAAGGTAGTCAAGGCATTGCTGCTCAAGGGACGCGACGGCAAGGTCGCCAAAGTGATGACGAATGCGCGCAATCTGGATAAATATCTGGGTGTGCGCCGCTATTCTTACGGCATCGCGGAAAAGGTTAATCAGGTTGGACAAGTGACCGGTTTGGCATGGACAGAAGTCGGCGGTGAGTTGCTGACCATCGAAACGGCGGTGTTGCCCGGCAAAGGCAAGACCACTACCACGGGCAAGCTGGGCGAGGTAATGCAGGAATCTATCCAGGCAGCGCTCAGCGTGGTGCGCAGCCGTGCTCGTGCACTGGGCATTCACGAAGATTTTTACACGAAAAACGATTTGCATATCCACTTGCCCGAAGGCGCCACCCCCAAGGACGGACCAAGCGCGGGCGTGGGCATTTGCACCGCGATGGTGTCGGCCCTGACTGGAATTCCGGTACGCGCGGATGTCGCGATGACAGGCGAAATTACACTGCGCGGCGAGGTATTGCCGATTGGCGGATTGAAGGAAAAACTGCTGGCGGCGCAACGCGGCGGAATCAAAATCGTTTTGATTCCGGAAGAAAATACCAAAGATCTCGTGGAGATTCCGGACAACGTCAAGAACAAACTGGACATCCATCCGGTAAAGTGGATCGATCAGGTGCTGGAAATGGCCTTGGAGCACAAGCCGGTGCCGTTGCCGGAAGTCTTGCCGGAGGTCAGTGCCGTTCCGGCTGTGGGAGAAAATCACGCCGCCGCTGTAATCAAGCATTGACAAAGTTCAGGCATAAGTCCTTGTTAACTCAGGTTGTGAAACCGTGGTGTCGTTGAATGTGCTGTGGGTAGCTGACCAATTCCAAAGACGGGCAGCTAGCGCCTGACGGGCCGTCATCATGAAACTTGCAGTAAGAAAGTTGCCGTGAAGGGAATCCTGAAAATAGCATTTAAACTTCTTGTGAATGACAAGGGGAAATTTGCCGCTTTACTGGTTGGAATTACCTTTGCCGTCTTCCTGATGATCATGATGACTTCCATGTTCGCGGGAATTTTGACAAGAGCATCTTCAACCGTTCTCAATATTGGCGCAAAAGTATGGGTGATGGATCCTGCCGTCAATAATGCCGCCAGTAGCATACCGATGCCTGATTACGTACAGGACGCTGTCAGAAGTATAACCGGCGTTAAATATGCAGTTCCCCTTTATTCAGGGGGGGCGCTGGCAAAGCTTCATGATGGCACTTATCAAGCTGTGACAGTTGTTGGATTGGACGATTCCACTCTGTATGGGAGACCCGAGCTGATTGAAGGAAAAATCGAGGATATTTTTGCGGAGAATGCTTTTATCGTCGTTAAAGACGCAGAGTTCAAAAAACTGGAAAGCCCGAAAATTGGGACAGAATTCGAAATTAACGATAACCGTGGGGTTGTCGTCGGCTTGGCGAAAGCCAACTCTTCCGGCCTGTTCGGAGTTCCCACGCTGTACACGACCTATAACAGGGCCATCACCTACATTCCATCAAGCCGGTTTACGACCTCCTTTATTCTGGTTGAGCCGAAGAATATCAGTGATATTCCATACATCAAGGAGCAGGTGCAGAAACTGGGGTATGAAGCGCTCACTGAAGAGGAGTTCATGCAGAAGATTTCAGATTTCTATAAATATCAGACCGGCCTTGGTCTGAATGTGTTGATCATGACGGTTATCAGTTTTATCGTCGGCTTGTCCATATCTGGACAAACTTTTTATACCTTCATCCTCGAAAATCTTGAGAAATT
>CAIQPV010000323.1 GCA_903873725.1 uncultured Nitrosomonadales bacterium | reverse complement strand
CTCGGCTTCAGGCAAGCGTGCCAATTCATAGAGCAGGTTGGCATAATTATATCTGGCCAGGGTGAATTCAGACTTTAGTTCAAGCGCTTTGAGGTATACAGTTTCAGCTTCAGGCACACGCTTTGTTTCGTGGAACAGGGAGCCCAGATTGTTGAGTACCTCTGCAAAATCCGGCTTCAGTTCAAGCGCGCGCAGGTAAACTTTTTCAGCTTCCGGAAAACGCTTCTTTTCTTGTAACAGATTACCCAGGTTGTAGTGCAAATCAACATCATCAGGCAAAAAACTCACTGCCTTTTCAAAAGCAGATAGCGGATTTTTTCCTTGCATTTGCAGGGCAGCCCCTAACGCCTTCCAGGCGATCCCGGCATCCGGATACTGTTGGAGCAAAAAGCGAGACAAACCTTCCATTGCCACATAGCTCTGATTGCCGAAAAGAATGAAAAGTTGATTAATTTCGGCTTGAGTCGGAGCTGATCCTTTTTGGGGCAGGTTCCCCCCCGTCACGGGTGTTTGAGCCTTACCCTCGCAACATTTCCTGAATTTTTTCCCGCTACCACAAGCGCATGGATCATTTCTTCCGGGGCTCACATTCTGTCTCTTTTCATTCATTCGCCAAGTTCAGACCGTAGCATTGCAAGTGTTATCCCGAATCTCTTGTTGATCCCGGTATTTCCCCCACATTCTCCACAAGGCCTGTCCCAGGTTTTGGGCAAAACGTTTTCCGTCAAACAGCGGCGACGCAAGTACCTGTTGACGCAAGCTGGCACGCAAGGTCGAAAGCTTTTGTAAATCGCCTGCCATAGTAATCGCCTTGTTGATGTATTCGCTCCTGCTTTCTACCACCCAATCCGGTAGTCCCGCCGCCGTCAACAGACTTGCACCTTGCCTCGATAGTATCCGGTCACCAGCCAGCGTAAGCGTCGGCACACCCATCCACAGGGCTTCACAGGTAGTAGTACCGCCGGGATATGGGAACGTATCTAATATCATGTCAACTTCCGCGTGTGCAGCCAGATACACTGGGCGAGTTGTCCCGCTTTTGAGTTCTACCCGGTCAGAGTGAATACCGTAACGCTGCAAACGTGCAAGCATCTGTTCGACTTGCGCCGAATCGCCAAATTGCTTGCACTGCATGCGCAACCTAGCCTTGGGTAGCGCGGCGAATATCTCTCCCCACGCCGCCAGCACCTCTTCGCCCACCTTGGGCAAATCCTGAAAACAACCGAAAGTGATTGCGGCATTTGACCGGGAAAGCAACGGGCTTACAGAAAGTTCATCTTTGGGTGCGGTAAAGCACAATCGCGTGTCAGGCAAATACCAGACTGTTTCAGTAAATTGCACCTGCTGAGCCTCCGGCACGCCCACTTCATCCACCAGCACATAATCCATTTCCGCCACACCCGTAGTGGCAAAATAGCCCAGCCAACTCGCCTGAACCGGTGCCGGTTTCCAGGAAAACACCGGCAGGCGGTTGTGTGCGGTATGTCCGGAAAGATCAAGCAGAATATGCACACCATCATCATGAATCAGGCGTGCCGCAGTTTCGTCAGTTATACCGGTCAGCGGTTTCCATGCCTTAAAACAAGGACGTATTCGCGCAGTAAGCTCATCTTCCTTGTACAGCGTCGGGTAAGCAAAAAGCTCAATGCGATTTGGGTCGATATGCGGCAACAGTCCTTCAAGAAAATGGCCCACTACATGTTCTCGCAAGTCGCCCGATACCACTCCCACACGCAATCTATCCGGGGTCGCGGTACATTGCCAGGCGGTGTATCCAGCGCTGACCTTTCCTGTCGCCAATCTCCCATACTGGCGAGCAAGCTCCACGTTACCCGTGGATTCACCGGTGCCAGTATAATTTAGAATAAAGAGCAGGTTACTAAACGCATCAAGGTAATCGGGGTTGATCTGCAAGGCTTGCCGGAAACTCTTTGCAGCATCGTCAAGTTGTCCTAGTTCGCGATGAAGATTTCCCAGGTTGTTGTACACCTCGGCAAATTCCGCCTTACTCTCCAACGCGCGTTGATAACTTTTCTGCGCTTCTTCATATTGTCCAATTATGCACTGAACAATACCCAAGTTGTTGTGAGCCTCTGAAAAATTAGTCTTTAGTTCCCCAGCCCTTTTAAAGCTTACCTCCGCATCCGCCATTTTACCCAAGCCTTTAAGGGCGAGACCCTTGTTATTGTGTGCTTCGGCATAATCGGGTTTGATCTCCAGAGCTCTGTTTAAGCTTGTCACCGCATCTTCAAGTCGCCCAAGTTCCAGCTGCGCATTACCCAGATTGCAGTATGCTTCGACAAAATCAGGATTAATCTCCAATGCCTTAAGGGCCCATTCCACAGCACTGTCGAAATGCCCG
>CAIQPV010000322.1 GCA_903873725.1 uncultured Nitrosomonadales bacterium | reverse complement strand
CGCGGCGCAGCGCAAGCTCGTGCAACTTTGCAATGTATAGCTTCCATACAGGCTGTGAGTAATATGTCGCGCGGTGGCGTTCTGAGATGGGCATCTCCACCAGCACAATCTTCATTCCATGGTTTTGCGCGTGGGCAAAGATGTGTTCGTAGTCCGGATTGAAGTGTGTAGGGTCAGCGTTGAACTTCGCGGTCTCCGGAGCAAAATACATGGCAGTCGCCGCATCCATCGCCTCAAAATCCTGCACTCGCCCGAGCGATGTCTCTTTGATGGCAGGCATGCCGATTGAGCCCAGCTTGCGGCGCAGCAGCTCCACATCACGCCATGCATTGGAGCGATAAGCGGCAAGCGGACAGAGCCTTAGAAATTGAAACTCCGCGCTCTCAAACCATGTCAGTTGATAGGCATCAGACACGTCATCGAATGGTATGCTGGGGTCCGTGCCTACCAGTTGATTGCCCAGTAACTGGTCGGGCGGCGTTTTTATTTCAGACGTCAGCATCACATCATCAAAGCCCAGGACCAGCGTTTGCAGTTGCGGTTGCGTGCTGAGCGAATAATCAAAGAGCAGTTGGTGCTCCGAAGGCCCGGTTGCACCAATGGCGACATTCACAGGCCGCAGGTCGCTGTGAAGTTGCTGCGAGAGTGAACGGAATTGATCAATATTGACGCGGCCGGCCATAATGGAGTTGCCCATCAACAGCATGTTGGGGTCTTTGGCGGAACGGACCATGCTCATCACTTTTTTGAAGGGCATGCGGTTGCTCCACTCAAGCACCAGCAGGTTCGCAATGACGAACAAGACTGAGGCTGACAGCAACACGGGTAGTAATTTTCTTCTGAACATCCTGCACTCCTCAAAACGGATCGCGCGCCTTTAAAAGTCGATGTAGATGAACTTGGAGGTTTGGCCGCTGAATGCGTAGATAAGGACCAGAGCAACGACCCACACACAGCAGCGAACGACCCATTCGTAGGATGAGGTGAGAATGCGCGGTGGATCATCAACGGCGTTAAGGTCGCGCGCCCCGGCGAGGTATTCAACTATCTGGCAAAAGCGTGTGAAGTTCATCCGAGTATCAACCTCCTCCAAAAGAGCATTGAGCATTGAAGGTTCATGGCGAACAAGCTGTAACCGGCAAGGACAAAGAGATAGGTGGCAACCCTGCTGGCAAATACGGCTGCGGGCGCTTCGCTCGGCGGACCCTTCCACCTTCTCCACTGCTGATGGATCATCAAAAGCAGTCCGTGATACAGACCCCAGGCAAGAAAGTTGAGGCCAGCTCCGTGCCACAATCCGCTGATGAGCATCGTGATGACGATTGCCAGATAAAGCGGAGGACGAAACTTGGGCAGGCGCGCCACTGGAATAAAAACATAATCAGTAAGCCACCTGGTTAGCGACATATGCCAGCATGCCCAAAACTTCTGAATGTTCTGCCTGCCATAAGGCCAGTCAAAATTTTCGGGGACCACGATGCCAAAGAGCCGCGCAGAGCCGATGGCGATGTCAGAGTAAGCGGAGAAGTCAGCGTAAATTTTGATCGAGTAGGCAACCAGCCAAAGGATAAGCGCGGGCCGCGCTGCCACTCCAATGTCGGCTGCATTCAAATGATAGGTGAGCGCTATTAACAGGTCCGCGACAGCGAATTTCTTTACTAGTCCGGTGAGGATGCGAGAAATGCCGCGCTCCCAATCATTGGACCAGTCTTTGGGAGTTGCACGCAGCTTGGGTAAAAAATCCTGATAGCGCTTGATGGGCCCTGCGACCATTGTGGGAAAAAAAAGAATGAATGCAAGATACTCACTGAGCGTTCCCGATTCCGTGCGGTTGTACTTGCGGTCCCAGGCATAGTGATAAAACTCAAAAGTGAAAAACGAAATGCCCAGCGGCAGAAAAGCGCCGCTCCAGTGCACGGGATTATCCGCATGCCAGAATACGAGCCCCGTAAAGAAATTCCAGTATTTGAAAACTCCAAGGATGAGTACGCTCTGCACCATCCCCAGCACGCACCACCAGGAATCAAGTTTGTAAAAACGGCTGATAATCGATTCCCATAAAAACAGCGCCAGGCACAACGCACCGGCCAGGCCTGCCATGTGATAAGCAAAGTAAACAAAAAATCCTGAACCAAAAAGAACGATCGACCACGGACGGAGATCTTTATTGAGCAGCCGGTAAGCAACAGCGGCTGGAAACAAAAACATAAGGTAATAAACAAATGTATTGAAGATCATCCGTTCATACTCCCATTCAATTTGTTTATTGCCGTTATTACAAGTTCACTGGAAGATGGAGCAAGACTCAGCAATATTAT
This sequence comes from uncultured Nitrosomonadales bacterium, assembly GCA_903873725.1. GTDB lineage: Bacteria > Pseudomonadota > Gammaproteobacteria > Burkholderiales > Gallionellaceae > CAIQPV01. The sequence goes on along the minus strand of CAIQPV010000322.1, from coordinate 694 downwards.
GCGCTGGTCTTCTTCTCGATCAGTTCGATCAACTCACCCACATTTTTGAGGTCCTGCAACTCACCGAGCCCGAAGCGTATTTTGTACTGGCGTTCAACCATCATCACGATCTCAATGTGGCCGATGGAATCCCAGCCCGGAGTGTTCAACGCGCTGGACTCCGGCGTGAGCACAATCTTCGGATTATTGAGAACTTCGCGGAAGATCTTTTCAAGGTCCTTCAAAAGCTCATCACGAGTTGGCTGCGCCACCTGTTACCTCCAGTATGCGAATGTGTTTGTTCATCTTTATATATTGTCGAATATCAAGCTCCCAGAATGTACTGCCATTCTGTGAATTGGCACTTGGGGCAAATCCGAGATCCGGATACAACTCTGCTACCATTCCATTTTTTGCCGTGGGAATGTAGCAGCCGAGCAATTTTTCAACGCCTGCTTTGCGGGCAAATTCCACCAGACGATCGAGCATGGCAATCTCCATATCGCGCTTGATAACGCGGCAACTCATCAGCCAGAGATCAAGATGCAGTTGCTGCCCCTCCTTTCGCCCGACGATCACGGAGACCAATCCGTTGTCTCCGTAGCGATCGTTCAGCTTGCCATAGAGTGTTACATATTTTTCATCAGCAGCCAGCGCTTCCATTTCAGCAAGCGTATAGCGCCGCGTGGTCAGATTGAATTGGTTGGTCTTGTTG
>CAIQPV010000321.1 GCA_903873725.1 uncultured Nitrosomonadales bacterium | reverse complement strand
GATTTTGCACCCACCCTGATACGCTAAGTCGTTTGTCATACGAAGTCAGGAGCCTTTTAGTCACCATAGCATAGGCTTCAGACTTCTCATTCCCTGTTAAATTAAAATACCTGTATCCAGCAAAGGCATTGAGGCCCTCATCCTGATGCCAGTTGAAAACGACATTAGACATATTGCCGGTAACTCCGGCAATTACGGCTTTTGGAGGTAAATAAAAAACATTTTTTTCGAACGAAGCTTTGGCGGAAAAGTAATCGGAAAATTCGTACTTTCCTTCAGCTCGTGCATACGCCTTATCACCCACTTCAATTTCACCGCTCTTATTAATTCCGGTGGCCTGCAATCCTGCGCCGACCCCATTCTGATTGGTGTTTATTGTGGGGGCACTCCCCAGTCCTCGATACCTCGCGAACCCCCTTAATTGGTCATCTGCAAAAGGAGCGCTATACCCACGAATATCAGCAGTCCAATCATTATTATTGGCTGTATTGTCGTATCCATTACCCAGAACAATATTACCAACAACATACGGCTTATCAAACAAGGTTTCCCGTTTTTTTGCATCAATCACAGACTTAATATCGGAGTAATCCTTATCCAAGGAATGCAACGTTGATTTAAATGACGCAATATCCCCTTGATCCATACGGGCATTGGCATAAGCGATTTTGGAATTCACATTACCCGGATACTCACCTAACACGATCTGGGAATACTCCTGGGAGCTACGCGGCAATCCACGCCATAATTCAACGGCTGCCAACGAAGCCAGCGCCGAATCGGATGCCGGAGCAAGGACCAAAATGTCATTCAATCTAGCCGCGGCAAGATCCAACCTGTCCTGATAGGCTTCGAGCATGGCACGCGCAATCAGCGCATCGGTATAGGCAGCAGCCTTTGACCCCATCTGCCTATCCGCTTTACTGTACCGAGCAATCAAATCATCAATCACCCCTTGCGCCTTGCCAAAGTGATCCATATCCACCAAGGAATAAAACCAACCCATAGAAATCTCAAAGGAGTCCGGATTTTCCATAGCCAGTTCATGCAAAATATTTTCCGCCACGACATATTTGCGCATCGCCCCATAACTAAATGCCGCGGATAACTTGGCATAACTAGGAACAGTGGCGCCGCTACTCAACATGAACTCGTATTGTTCAATTGATTGACTCCATAGCCTTCTCTCTTGGTAGGCGACAATCAAGTCCGCCCTGATCCGGTTCAACTCATCATCAGCCCCTCGATTGGATAACGCAAATGACAAAGCTTTATCCAGCTCACCTATAGAACGGTTTGCGTGAAGATAGCGCTCGGAAGGAGTATCTGGATCAAAGGTTGCCCAACGCAAATCCGAAACCCCTTCGCCATTCATAATGCGAATTCTTTCGCTATCGGAAATGGTGACATGATATTGAGCAGCTAATCGATCGGCCTGATGGGCCGCTCCCAATCCCAACAAAATTATGACAATCGCTTTACGTGCATTTATATCTTCTGGAAAACGATCGGCCATTCCCTCGTACACCAACAGGGCTTCTGTTGGTCGGCCCAATTCACGCAAAACATAAGCTCTCGTGTCCCAAGATGCAAGCTCATTTGGAAACTTATCAATCAATTTTCGACTCAAATCCAAAGCCTTAACCGAATCACCCCTCTGAAGTGCCGCAAACACCAATTTATTACCAACATTCAATTGCAAACCCCTGCTGGAAATAATGGCATTCCCAACCAATTCCATTCTATTTACATCATTCACAGCCAATGCGGATTTAAACAAGGCGTCTTGAACATAGCTTGGGGCATTTTTTTCAAATTCGCCATCGACATAAGTTGAAACTTCTTGATCAAATCCACTAGCACTTGCAACCGCCAGATAATCGAATTTGTAGCGCTCGATTTTGGGGTGGTCTTTCATAAGCCCTTGTAGTATTTGCATCGATTCCTTGCCTTTGCCTTCTTTATTCAGCAACAAGGCTTTTTGATAAAACTCCTCCTCCGAAATCTGACTTGGGTTTGTCAGAACGGATTCGGCAATTGCTAGGCTCACAATCACAGGATTGGTAAATATGAAAAAAAACGATCCGAGAAGAATGGGTAACTTGGACAATGGCTTCAGTCGTTTATTGGTTGGTAATTGTCTCGTTAATCGGTTTGACTTCCTCAATTCTGCCATTGGGATCAATGAAGACGTCTACGCATCTTAAGTCCTGCCACTCCAGTATCTCTATCGGTGACAGTCCAAATTCAGCCGTCAACCGATTCAAATCCGTATACGTAGGGTGGTGATAAACGGACTTGATTCGTTTAATTGAGCTGTATCTAAAAAGGCTAAAAACGAGGATCCACGTGACAACAATCCCGGTGAGTATGGCAAAAATGCGCAAGCGCATCCATATACCCAACCAATCGGGTTCTTGATTCGGGAGTAAATGAAAAATAGGCTCG
>CAIQPV010000320.1 GCA_903873725.1 uncultured Nitrosomonadales bacterium | reverse complement strand
TCGACGGCGAGCATCAAGGGAAAGGTCACGGAAGAAACCTTATCGATTGCATCGAGAACCATCTTGCACGGCAAGGATTCATCCGCCTGTTCATGCACGCCCGCCTCGCTGCGGCGGGATTTTATGAAAAACTGGGCTACGCAAAAGTCGGGCAGGAATTCGTGGAGGTCGGCATTCCTCACATCAGAATGGAAAAAACCATCCACCCGTCCAGTGCAGGTGTCACCGAAAAATCGCTTGACTAAAGGGAGCCTCTATTAATTCAAATTGCTAAGTCAGACAAGGCGCGAGTACAAAATTGCGACGACGCATATGTCTGATATCTTAGGAGTAATTTTTTATGAGCAACGCAGTATGGCAACGAAATTTGAATTAATAGAGGCTCCCTAAACTTGGGCCGACTTGGACGCTGTAAAAAAGCCGTTGGTGGCGCAGCGGGTTAAGAGATTGGTCGAATGGATTTTTAGCTCCCGACGCTTTGAGAAGTTCGATCAATTCGGCATTGGGTTTCGGAGCGGTTTTTGCGACGACAATTGGGACATAGCCATCACGTTGTCTTGGCATGTTAGGGTCTGCGCCTTTGTCGATAAGATGTTTGACCATTTTCACGTCGTTATTCTCTATTGCGACGATCAGAAGTGTTGAACCGGAACCATCGCGCCGATTGATATCCATCCCTTGCCCCAATAGATGATCGACACCATTCGTGTCAGAGTGCCAGACGGCATTGATCAAATCATCAAAAGTATATGCCGCTACAGGATTCGCTGCGGTCTGCGTCTGCTTTGCCTTGGTACGTGAAGCATGTTTTTTAGGCTGGGCGGAAGCTGTCGGCGGCCCGGCAGCAGGCAAGTCAGGCTCTACAGGGGTGGGGACAACAACAGCCTGATCCTGGATTGGTACGATTAAAGTACGTTTATGATAGCTCTGGTACGCGTCCAGACCAAACGCAGCCAGCACAAAAAATACAGAAAAGATGAGAGCATCAATATATCCCCAGGGCCACCCGTGGAACTGCTGCCGGGAATTCATTTTTTTCGTCACGGCATTGATGTAGATTTGTGCGGGTACGAGACACAGCGGGGGAAATAAAAAACAGCCCAATATCACCAGGATGCCGGATTCATTGATCTGCCTCAAACCGACTGGCGTAAGGACTAGCAGCAGGATTACCCATCCGCTGGCAAGCCAGTTTGATGAAAATGGAGGGGGTAACAGAAAGGCATGAGCCTTCTTGTCCTGGTAAATCCTGCGCAGAAGGCTATGGCAGAAAAAAATCCCGAAACATGCCCGCCAAAATGGGCTTATGTCCAACCCGTTTCTTTCTTTGATATGTTGCCAGTTTTTGTAAAACCAATATGGTTGATACAGCCCGAATGATGCAACCGACATCAGCACAAGCCTCGCGGGCGGAATGTACAAAAAGAGCGGGGACTTATTGTCGATGCCGGGTTGTGCTTTCTCCCCGGCCGACTTATTCGGGCCGGCATCTTTATTTTTAGACTGGCCTGATTCAATTTCCTTATTCTTCCTGTCCGAAGCATTGGTCAGGAGCAAGCCTTGTTCAACAGCGATTTTCGGGTCAGTCTGGTGCTCCAGCAGTTGTTTGGCCACGTCCATGCGATTACGCGCCAATGCAAGCCCAAATGGCGTAACAACACGATTTTGCTTGGCGTTGATTTCCGCATCCGCATCAATCAGCGCCTCTATAATCGGGCTGTGTCCATAGAATGCGGCCCAGTGCAGGGCAGTGTAATCGCCCCCGTCGCGCAGATTTACTCCTGCGCCGTTTTCAATAAGACAACGTACCGCCCCCAATTGCCCACTGATCACCGCCACCATCAAGGGGGTCAGTTCGCCCTCAAACCGGTAATCTGCCTTAACTCCGGCCCTGAGGAAATTCTCGATCACCTCCAGTTGTCCGCGTTCTATCGCCTGATAAAATCCTTGCGGGGTAGGATTGGGAACCGGTATGTCTTTCCAGGAATCGGTTATCTGGGGCAGACGATATTCATTGCTCCTGAAAAAAATATCATGCAACTCCCCCAGGAACATCAGTTCATTAATCACTTCAACCGGGAAACCCTTCCTATCACTGCGATCTTCCAACATCAGCTCGTGCATAAGGGAATCAAACTCCGGTGTATCCCATAGCTGCATCAAACGGTTCAGGATACGTATGTAATCCCGCTCCAGATGGTGCGGATACCGGTCTGGGAGATTCTTGAACAACAGTTCAACACGTGAATTAATCATTACTTATACGTACCCATTCAACAGCTGTATTTTCAGACTAAAGGGCGCTTCTAAAAATTCAAAATTCTAAACAAGACAAGGCGCGAACAAAAAATTGCGACGCAGCATATAGTTGATATGTAAGGAACAATTTTTTGAGAGCAACGCAGTATTGTAACGAAGTTTGGATTTTTAGAAATGCCCTAAAGTTCGCCTTGGCGCCTTAATGCACTGAGGCGGCGTTCCACTTCCTTGGTGGCGTCAGTCATGCTTTGGCGGACAAATTCGATGTGGCTGCGCGCGGCGCGGGCTGCCGTCTCCGGCTGGTGTTCGCGGATTGCCTGCCAAATCGCATGGTGCTGCGAACGCAACTGATTCCATCTCTGCGGCCGGGCATGAAGATGTTCGAGATTAATCGAAACATGCCCGTGGATAACCCGCATCAGGCTGGCGGTCATGTGTCCGATCAGGACATTGTGCGCTGCTTCGGCTATCGCCTGATGGAAAGCAACGTCAGCATCAATACAGGCCTTTACATCGTTGCTCGCGTAAACGGAATCAAGGTTGGCATACAGGGTATCAAGCCGTTCAATATCAACATTGGTTGCCCGTTCAGCGGCCAGGGAAGCAGCGTGGCTTTCGAGCATTTGGCGAAATTCAAGCAAATCACTGTGGAGCAGCGGGTGACCGCTCAGCATCTCCTGCCACGGATCGACAAAGTGCGCGTCCAGCCGGTCGGTAACAAAGGTTCCGCCACCGTGCCGGGTGTCCAGCAAACCTTTGGAAATAAGCTTCTGGATCGCTTCGCGCAACGTCGGACGCGACACGCCCAGCTCAGCAGAAAAATCACGCTCCGAAGGAAGACGGTCTCCCGGCTTCAGCGAACCCTCAAGTATGCGTTTTTCCAGTCCGCCGGCCACGGCATCTGAAATGCGGGTGACAGCGGGACGATTTCGTATCATCAACAACCCTTCCTTGGTAAGACCACTTTAATAATATTTTCCAGCGCAAAATTAGTCAATAAATATTTTTGTTGACAACTTGATAATTATCAATTTATAGTTTGTCTCACTAATGGTAAGACCACATTACCAGTTACTAATAATTCAGGGGGAAGTGCTTAATGGGTTCAGACGCACCAAAAGATCGGCTTTACCCGTCCAAGCCATCAGATATCTACCTTTTCGCCACTTGTCTGGTGGATCAGTTCGCCCCGGAAGCGGGTCTCGACACGATCCGTTTACTTGAGCGCGAAAACATCAAAGTCCATTTTCCAGAGCAACAAACCTGTTGCGGTCAGCCTGCCTATACCAGCGGCTATCCCGATGAGGCACGCGCCGTTGCACGCCGGCAACTGGATTTATTTCCCCGGCCTTGGCCGGTGGTCGTGCCATCCGGTTCTTGTGCGTCCATGATCCGGCATCATTATCCAAAACTTTTTGCCGATGACCCTTCGCTTCTTGCCATGTCAGAAAATCTTGCCGGGCGCGTTTTCGAGTTGACCGAATTTCTTGTGCATGTCGTTAATTTCAAACAACCGGATCTCGGCAAGCCCTGTAAAGTCGCGTTGCATACTTCCTGCCATGCACGACGCGAGATGGGTTCCCATGAAACCAGCGCCGCCCTGCTGGACAGCTTGACGCAGGTGAGCGTGGCGCAGCAGGCGCGTATTGAAGAGTGCTGCGGATTCGGCGGAACCTTCGCGATTCGTTATCCGGAAATTTCAGAGGCGATAGTCAGCGACAAGGTTGAAAGCCTGCGGGCGACCGGTGCCGAGCGGGTAGTCAGTGCGGACTGCGGTTGCCTCTTCAATATTCTTGGTCGTGCCGCAAAACAGGATGAGCAAGCAGGCCGAAACAATTCTTCTCTGCCTGGCGAACATATCGCCAGTTTTCTCTGGCGCCGTACTTCGGTTGAAAAATCATGAGTGCCCGCGACAATATTTTCGGTCGCCTGCGTGCAACTTCCGCCGCAGCGCCAGTGCTGCCTGATGTGGGAAGCTGGTACGCATCCCACAGTCGCAACGAAAACATTTCCCGGAGAATTGTGCGTCTGCGCACCGCGCTTGAAGCTGTCCACACCGAAGTGCATGACACCACCTCCGCCGACTGGCCTGATCTGCTGCTGCGCCTCACCAACCAAAAAGGACTGCGCAATTTATTGATCGGGGCAGATACGCCACATGGTGCAACCCTTGAAGCCCGGCCCCATGAAAACCTGCAACTGGTTCGCTATGACCAACCCATCGATTCATGGTGTGACCGGTTGTTTGATGAAATAGACGCCTCGCTGACTTTGGCCAGAAGTGCCATCGCAGAAACCGGTACCTTGATTCTGTGGCCCACTGCTGCCGAACCGCGCCTGATGTCGCTGGTACCCCATGTGCATTTTGTTCTGCTTGACGTAACGACTATTCACGCCGATTTGCATTCTGCAATGAGTGCCGAAAACTGGAAGGACACGATTCCAACCAATGCACTGCTGATTTCCGGGCCATCCAAGACCGCAGACATCCAGCAAACACTGGCCTATGGTGCGCACGGCCCACGCGAACTGATCGTTTTACTCTGCAACAAGGAAAGGGGAAACTCATGAGTCAGGTTATTCCCCTTCATCCCGACAACGACTTCAAGGATCGCAGTCATACCGTCCTCAATAATCCCGGCCAACGCAAAAATTTTCGCGGCGCGATGGATTTTCTGCAAGAGAAACGGCGCGGCCAATTCCCGGATCAGGATGAATTGGCCGGTCTGCGCGAACTTGGTGCGTCGATCCGTCGCTACAGTCTCGCCCGACTCCCGCAACTGCTCGAACAACTGGAAAAAAATCTCACCGCCAACGGCATTCAGGTGCATTGGGCGGAAACGGCGGATGAAGCCAATGCCATCGCGCTCAATATCGCCCGCAAACATAATGCCCGCACCATTGCCAAAGGCAAGTCCATGGTCAGTGAAGAAATCGAATTCAATCACGCGATGGCCGCTGCGGGTATTGAGGCATTCGAGACCGACATGGGCGAATACATTGTCCAACTGGCCGGCGAGAAACCCTCGCACATCATCATGCCGGCGATCCACAAGACCAAGCAGGAAATTGCCGCTTTGTTCGCCGATAAGATTCCCGGCGTCGCCTACACGGAAGACGTTGACGCACTAATCAGGATCGGTCGTCAGGTACTGCGTCGAAAATTTGCAGAGGCTGACATCGGACTCTCAGGCGTCAATTTTGCCGTTGCCGAAACGGGTACGCTTTGCCTCGTCGAGAACGAAGGTAACGGCCGCATGTGTACCACGGTTCCCAAGGTGCATATTGCGGTGACCGGCATCGAGAAAGTGGTGGAAAAACTTGAACATGTGCCACCGCTCTACAGCCTGCTGACGCGCTCCGCCACCGGCCAGTCGATCACCACCTATTTCAACATGATTAGCCGACCGCGCCAGCCCGGAGAAAAAGACGGCCCGGAAGAAGTACATCTCATCCTTCTCGACAACGGACGGACTCAAGCCTTTGCGGACGAGCAACTCCGCGCCACTCTGCAATGCATACGCTGCGGAGCCTGCATGAACCACTGCCCGATCTATGCGCGTATCGGTGGCCATGCCTACGGCACCACCTACCCCGGCCCGATCGGTGCCATCGTTTCGCCCCATATGCTGGGGTTGGGTGCCACTTATCCGCTGGCCTTTGCCTCGACGTTGTGCGGAGCCTGTGTCGAAGTCTGTCCGGTGAAAATTCCCATCACGGACATCCTGATCCGTTTGCGCAACGAAGCGCAGGCGCGACCGGGCAGCGTTGAAGCCTCTTTGCGCGGCAGTGGTGCCGGGCGCAATGTGCTCGTCAGCACCATTTGGAAAGCATGGTCGCTGGTCTATAGTCGCCTCGGCGTCTATCGCCTGACATCGTGGTTCATGAGCCGGGGCCGCGCACTGTCGCCCGTCGAGCAAGGAGCCTGGACACGCTGCCGCACGCCACTCAAACCGGCCCCAAAACGGCTGCGCGATCTGCTCGAAGAGAAAAACAAATGAGCCCGATCATTCAGGCTCTTTCAAGCATTCTGCCAAAATCCCGGATCATCACTGATGATCTGCGTCGTCTGGCCTACGGCACCGATGCCAGCTTCTACCGGATGATTCCGGAAGTCGTCGCCGTCGTCGAATCCGAGCAAGAAGTACAGGCGCTGTTGCAAGCCGCACTTGCTCACAAACGTCCGGTAACCTTTCGTGCCGCCGGTACCAGTCTATCCGGTCAGGGGGTCACTGATAGCGTACTGGCATTGATCGGCGAAGGTTTCGCTACTTGCCAAATTTCTCCCGATGCGGCCACGGTTCGCGTTGGCCCCGGCATCATCGGGGGCGAGGTCAATTCCCGGCTTGCACCGCTAGGCCGCAAGATCGGCCCCGACCCGGCCTCGATCAATGCCTGCAAAATTGGCGGCATTGCTGCCAATAACGCCTCCGGCATGTGTTGCGGTACAGCACAAAATAGTTACCGCACACTGTCCGGCTTACGTGTGGTGCTGGCCGATGGTGCCGTGCTCGATACCGAGGATGAAGTCAGCGTAGCAAATTTCCGCCGGACTCATTCAGCCTTGGTGGATGCACTCGAACAATTGGGTGAATCTACACGCGCCAACGAAGCACTGGCCGCACGCATCAAACACAAATTCAAAATTAAAAACACCACCGGCTACAGCCTCAATGCCCTGATTGATTATGAAGATCCGATCGACATCCTTGCCCATCTGATGATAGGTTCGGAAGGCACGCTTGGTTTCATCTCGCGCATTACCTACCGCACCGTGGCAGAAGATCCCTACAAGGCCAGCGCACTGGTGTTTTTCCCGAATATTGAAGCTGCCTGCAAAGCCGTTGTCAAGCTCAAGGGCGAACAGGTTTCAGCGGTTGAACTGCTAGACCGCCCGGCATTGCGTTCGGTTGAAAACAAACCCGGAATGCCACCGGAGATGCGCACTTTGGGCGATGGAGCCGCTGCCCTGCTGATCGAAGTGCGTGCCGAATCTGCGCTCCTTTTGCAGCAACGTATCTACGCAGCGCTCGGCGCGTTGGCCGGTATCGAAACAATCACACAACCCGCATTCTCAACCGACCCCGCCACCTGCGAAATGTACTGGAAGGTACGCAAAGGCACCTTCCCCTCGGTCGGCGCAATGCGCCGCGCCGGCACCACGGTGATCATCGAGGATGTCGCTTTCCCGGTTGAATCACTGGCGTCCGCCACCCTCGACTTGCAACAGTTGCTGCGGCAACATGGCTATAGCGAGGCGATCATTTTTGGTCATGCGCTTGAAGGTAACTTGCACTTCGTGTTTACTCAGGACTTCGGCGATGCCGCAGAAGTTCAGCGTTATGCCCGCTTCATGGATGAGGTCTGCAAGCTCGTTGTCAATAAGTATGACGGCTCGCTCAAAGCCGAGCACGGCACCGGTCGCAACATGGCACCCTACGTCGAGATGGAATGGGGCCGCCAGGCTACCGGCCTGATGCGTGAAATCAAGCAACTGTTCGATCCAAATTACATTCTTAATCCGGGCGTGATTCTCAATGACGATCCGCAAGCCCATTTGAAGAATCTCAAGCCGATGCCGGCTACCGAGGATATTGTTGACCGCTGCATAGAGTGCGGCTTCTGCGAGCCTCTGTGCCCTTCCCACTTGCTGACGTTCTCACCCCGCCAGCGCATCGTCAGTTTACGCGAATTGTCTCGCCGTGCTGTTGCAGGCGAGGATACTGCTGATGTCGAGGCCACTTTTGTTTACAACAATCTCGATACGTGTGCAGGTTGCGGTTTGTGTGCAACTGCATGTCCGGTCGGCATCGACACCGGCGATATGACGCGTCGTTTACGCGGCCGCAGATTAAGCAAAATCTCGCGCAAAATCGGGCATTGGACAGTGGGTAATTTCGGCAAGGTGAGTGCCCTGTCTCGTGCCGGACTTACCCTGGGTCACGCTGTTTCGAGCGTGGCCGGTGACGGCCTTGTCGCAAGCATTTCGGGAGGGGCATGGAAACACGGCATGCCGCGTGCCTGTAGCCTGCCTTCCCAATACAAAGGTGAGGGCGATCCGGTTGTGTATTTCCCCGCTTGCGGCGGTCGTATCTTCGGTTCCAATAGTGCAGGCGGACCGGCACTGCCGGAAGTTATCATGGAACTGTTAGTCCGGGCGGGTTACGCGCCTCGTCTGCCGGAAGGCTTTGACAAACTTTGCTGCGGACAAATGCTTGCCAGCAAAGGAATGGAGCAAGAAGCAAATGCAATGGCTGAAGCACTTACCGGTGCCATTTTGAAGGCAGCGGACGACGGTCATGGCGGCCTTTATCCGGTCATTATGGATGCCAGCCCCTGTTCCGTGCGCATGCAACAGCATATGGCCGGTCGCATAACTTTAATGGACTTTCACGAGTTTGCTTATGATGCGCTACTGCCGCGCCTGATGATTACCCGCAAGGCAGGGCCAGTTGCACTGCACATCAATTGCAGCGTGCGACGCTCGGCCTCCGACGCCAAACTGCGCCTTGTGGCTGCGGCGTGCGCCGGACAGGTTATCGAGCCGTCCGGTGTCAACTGCTGCGGATTCGGCGGTGATCGCGGCTTCGTCGTTCCGGAACTCAACGCGCATGCGTTGCGCAAAATACATAAAGGATTGCCGTCGAATTGCGTTGAGGGAATTTCCACCAATCGCACCTGCGAAATCGGCCTGACCGCCGAAACCGGACGACCTTATCGCTCCATTGCTTATTTGCTGGAAGAATGCAGCCGGACTGATGCCATTATTTATTGAACTTCTAATAACAAGCACGCAACCCTTTCACGCCAACAAAAACACTTTCATTTGACAACAAAGGAGAATCACCATGCAGACCTGGCAACAGTTATACGATCCGTTGGGCAATTTGTGGTTTTCATCTCTGATCGCGGCGATCCCGATCATATTCTTCTTTCTTGCCCTTACCGTTTTTAGATTGAAGGGATATCTCGCCGCGACCATCACTGTCGCTATTGCGCTGCTGATATCGATTCTGTTCTACAACATGCCCGTACAAATGGCTTTGGCATCGGCCGGATACGGTTTCCTGTTTGGTTTGTGGCCGATTGCATGGATCATTGTCAGCGCGGTATTTTTGTACAAGATCACCGTCAAAACCGGGCAGTTCGAAATCATTCGCGCCTCGGTGGTATCCGTGACCGAAGACCAGCGTCTGCAAATGCTCCTGGTCGGTTTTTCTTTTGGCGCCTTCCTTGAGGGGGCTGCCGGTTTTGGCGCGCCCGTTGCAATCACTGCCGCCTTGCTGGTCGGGCTGGGTTTCAACCCGCTCTACGCCGCGGGCCTGTGCCTGATCACCAACACTGCGCCGGTCGCTTTCGGCGCAATGGGTATTCCCGTCATTGTTGCCGGTCAGGTATCCGGCATCGACGCATTCAAGATCGGACAAATGGCCGGACGCCAACTGCCTCTGCTTTCAATGCTGATCCCTTTCTGGGTAATCATCGTCATGGATGGCTGGCGCGGCGTGCGTGAGACTTGGCCGGCAATTCTGGTTTGCGGGGTGAGCTTCGCAGTCACGCAGTTTTTTACATCCAACTTTATCGGTCCGGAACTGCCTGACATTATCTCCGCGCTGGTGAGCATTATTTGTTTTACAATTTTCCTCAAGCTCTGGAAGCCCAAAAACATTTTCCGTTTCCCGGGCCAGGAAGTGACGGTGAAGGCGGAAAGTCACTCATTCAATCAGGTTTTAAAGGCCTGGTCGCCGTTTCTCATTTTGACTTTATTTGTTACCGTATGGTCGCTCAAACCCTTCAAGGCACTATTCGCCAAGGGCGGTGATCTGGCCTGGACAGTCATCAACACGCCGGTGCCGATGCTCGATAAGCTGGTGATCAAAATCCCGCCCATCGTCAATGTTCCCACTCCCTATGGGGCGGTATATGCTTTTAACTGGCTATCGGCCACCGGTACCGCGATCCTGCTCGCGGCCATAGTCAGCGTGGTGGTGCTGCGCATGAAGCCCATGGAAGCTATCAAGACTTTCGGCGGCACGCTGGGCGACTTGAAGTTTCCGATTTTATCCATTGGCATGGTGTTGTCCTTCGCCTTTATCGCCAACTACTCCGGGCTGTCCGCAACGCTGGCATTATTGCTGGCTGGAACAGGGATCGCTTTCCCGTTCTTCTCACCTTTCCTGGGATGGTTGGGGGTCTTCCTCACCGGATCGGATACCTCCTCGAATGCCTTGTTCTGCAACCTGCAGGCTAATACTGCCCATCAGCTCGGCGTCAGCGACACCCTGATGGTCGCCGCCAATTCGACCGGTGGCGTCACCGGCAAAATGATCTCCCCGCAGTCCATTGCAGTTGCCACCGCTGCGACGGGTCTGGTGGGACATGAATCCGACCTGTTCCGGTTCACCCTCAAACATAGCCTGCTGCTTGCCGGATTGGTCGGGGTAATCACTACGGTGCAAGCCTATCTTTTGGTTTGGATGATTCCGTAGGCGAGTGAGTGATGGCTACAGATGAGGTTGGGTTAGCAGTTTCATCGCGGTGCGTGTGTTGTTGGGGCTTCAGCCCCTTAGTGCAAAC
>CAIQPV010000319.1 GCA_903873725.1 uncultured Nitrosomonadales bacterium | reverse complement strand
GACTTGATTACGTCTTCCGTCAGTACCCGCAGTGTCGCCTCTTCCGCGAGCTTGAAGCCGAGCGCTTGCATCCCGCCAAGCAGACGGCCACGCTCCAACGTAACTGTCGATAACAGTTCCGACAATCGGCTGGAATCAAATTGCCATTCGGGCCATTCAGGACGTTCCCAGATGTATTTATTATATTCACCGCTATTCATGCGCTGATTATAGCTAATATTCACCGCTTCAACATTAATTCGACGTATGCCGATTTCGCTTTATTCGGGCGTTGAGACTGATCGCGATTGTCTTGTCCATAGTGTTCGGCAACTTGTTCATGGGCTCAGTTTGCTGGAAACAGACCCACAAGATTGACACTCAAACCTTTGTGATGCATTCTTTGCACAACGGCGCGGCCAATGTTGGACACGCCCACTATTTTGGCATTCTTAGCTGGGGCCCACATGAGCGACGAAAGCAATAAAGTCATAATACGCACCGCCAGCGTGAAAAATGAAGACGGCAGCGTTGCGCCGTACATGTGGACGGTTCACCAGTTTGGCAAGCAGTTAGGATTTTTCAAGGCTGCGGATTACGACAGGCCAGAACAGGCAGCTGCGGCTGCGCAAGCATTGGCCGACAAGCTCAAGGCGATCCCTTGGGTTTCGCCTTTCGTAACCCACGCGGGGGTTATCCTGGCCGATTACGGTGCAGCAGCAAAATTGCGGCGTTTCGTTCTCAGCCTGTACAACGGTCACGCCTTCCCAGTTGACTTATCGGACATCTCTGGCATGGACAAGATACATTTTCAGATTGTTGTGGAAATGATGACCAGCTACCACACGCTCGGCGATTTTCTCGACAGACAGATTTTGAGTGTCAATTGATGTCTTCACCGAGTTATTGTATCAAGTACAATATGTTCATGGCGCAATTCATACCAATGCCATAGATGGATTTTGGTCAGTCGTGACGCGCGACATTGTTGGTACTGGGAATTCAAATATTCCATTCTAAAGCTGTTTAAACAGTTCTTTGTTTAGTGTAACTGATGCTTGTAGTCATAGCTTTTGATACTTTGCTTTAGAAGGTTTTTCTAAATGGTTTTTATAACTAGCTAGACCGGATTCAATCCGTCTGGACTGGCAGGTTCATCGCCAGCCCTAAGCGGATTGAACCGGAGACAAGCGAAGCGCGTCAGTTACGAAGAATTAAATTTGTTGATGCGTAGATAGCAATTTTTAGCATGCTGAAGGAGGCAAACGCGAAGTACAGTTTTGCGGCATTACCCTGCCGCAGCCAACTTGCGCGGGCGACCACCTTTCAGGCCGTTGTCGCGCGAAGTCTGACTCTTCACCGCACTGCTGCGACTGCCGTTACGAGCGGCAATGACCGTAGCAGCCATTTCCATCAGTGATTTGCTGGCCGACACCAAGCCAGCAATCGAGACGTGCAAGTCGCGCTCTTCCAGGCACAACGCACTACCACCGAAGCCCACCGCCAAATGATTAAGTTCGATCACACTCAAGCTGGCTAATTCCGGGTAGTTCTTTACCGGCAAAGCCACGGCACTTTGATCTGCGAAGCCAATCATCAATGACTTGCTCGACGACAAATATTGCACGATGGTCGCATGCAGTCCTGGAGCGCGCCGATTCCGACCACTATCTATCGCCCGCTCCAATACAGCCGATGTAACTGGTTCATCGAACCGATTCTGTGCTTTTAACGTTTTCATAACGCAATCTCCAAAAGGCCGATTTGCCCTGCTAACCTCAACACTGTCTTGTATGCCTGCGCGTCGAAATGCGCGGATTCAACCACTTTTGCATTAGGACGACGATCCTTGGCGCTAACTACCTCGCCAGCCTCTACGTCCCATAACTGATTCACCAAGCAAACTGTTTGCGAACTGCTCCACCAGATTTCACGGGCGCGACGCAGATGGATCGGCAACTTGAGCGCTTGTCGTAATTCTTCCAATACCTCAACGGTCGGCTGTTTCTGCGCTGGCATTACGTCATATAACCGCACACCGTTGTGCCAGAAACTAAATTCGAAACGAGCCTCCCATTTGTCCGAACCTACATGCACATGCGGCGGACAGTGCTCGTTCCGTGTCAGGACAGCAATTAGCAGCCCTTTGTATGCGCAGACTTTCATTTTAACCAAACTGTTAGGTTATTGGGGTATTGTACTCTCATTCTCTCCACCCAGATCAAGCAAAATTATGCCAATTCGTTTGCGAATGATGTGAAGCAGAAATATCAACGTCTGCAATCATGGAAATATTGCTTATACTGGGCAAATAGGATGCCGGTTAACTGCCGGTAGTCAGGATCCGAAAATGGCCTCTCAGCAACGCTCAGTCTATCAAATTTGCGTCAGTTTCAGTGACTGCTTGTATATTGATAAATATCCAATAGTGAAAATCAGAAGTGCTTTCCATGCAGTTCGTGAACCTCAATATCCTGTTTGGTGATGGATATGATCTCGCCGAGGCGGTCGGCTATCTGTTCAAGGTCGATATTTTTGTTTGCGTGGCGATTGCCTGAAATTTCTATGTCGTGCTGGAGGGCCAAGAGGTCAGCAAACAATTGGTCTGCTGCATGCAGTCGCGCAATGGCCTTGTCAATAGATCCCCATACGCCCAATTCTTCCCAAGCAAGGTCGATGTAATGCCAAAGGCTTTGAACGGAGCCGTGACCGGTTTTTGCGGATACCCGTTTAAGAATTGACTCGTAATCGATGTCCGTCATCATCTGGCGGGATTTCCCGGCGTTTTCGATGAATTCCTTCAGATGCACGGTCACCTCGTAGGTAATAAACCTGTGCCGGAACATACTCAGACAGGCTTGAACGTCCTTGTACCCCGCATCTACAGTGAGGCGTTCAAAGTCTTTTTCGAGAGATGATTTTTTGATCGGCTCGCCATCCAGGGTGAGGAAAAAGGAATCACCTGGTTTTGTCTCCCCGCCAGCACCTTGGAGTGTTTCGCAATATGTCGTTCTGGCGATCAGATAGCGATGGATGACTGTCGCGGCATTAAGCAGGATCGGGAAACTGCGCATGGGCGCTTTGATCTTCCGTCTTTTTTTGGTAGGAATCTTTAGTGTGCGTGTCGCGAGGATGTTGCCATGCTCTCCGACGTTCATTTCCACCAATTCGCTTGGCCTCAATCCGGTATGCATCATCATCCAGACCATGAAATGGCGTCTGGCCCTCATGTATTCAAGCTGCGCCGCCAGCAAGGCAGGGTCGTTGCGATAGCGCTGGACGAATCTGGCACTCTGCGCTTCCAGCACGCTCTGCCGGTTGATGCTGCGCTGTATGTCCTCGATCACCGGAATCGCGATCGGACGCTTCGGCTCCCGGCTTTCCGAGGTCGGCATGGCCGAGTGGGTGTAGTAAAACTCTATCTGTCTGTTCCTGGTCATGCTCTTATCGTTTTTAACCCGCCTGACGGTGATCTGCGGTGACACGCTCTGCTCGCCGATCAACGGGGTTCGTAGGAGCAGCATGATGTCCTTCTGGTACCACAGAAGAAACCGGATCGCGCGGCTCAAGATGGCGCGGACGGTGTTGTTGTTACGTGCGCGCTCAAGAGGATTTCGCCGTGATTTTTCTTCTTGCAATTGCTTTGACAATGCATGAATGTCCGCATCGTTCAGGCCCTCAATATTGACGGGCTTTTTGCCGCAGTATCTGACCAGATGGCTCAGTTCGGCGGCGTAGGACCTTAGCGAATCGCCAGTAACTTCGTGTGCAATGTCGAGCAAATACATGTTGACCTGCTCGCAGGGCTTGCCACTCGGCCAGTACATGAACGGGAAGGCTGGGATGGTCTGCGTGGTAACGTGAATGCCATCTTTATGTTTCACGCCGCTATGAGGCAGAGTCATTGGCGGCAGCACATGGAACAGTTGGTAACTCATGTCGACTTGTTCTTTTCGTGTAGCTCGGTTACCGTGGCCTCATTGCCGGTAGCACTGCTGATGTTAGGTTCAAAGAGGTTTGCGAAAGCCGCGTGATGGTTTTCAAGGACTCTATAGAGCTTTTCTTGCGCATCTGCCTGCAGGCCACCGTTCTTGATCAGTCCATTGACCGCAGCATAGAGGCTCAGGTACGCCTTTTGTCGTTTGACGCTCTGCGCTTCGGTGGCGGCGAGCCGTGCCATCAAATTGCCGGTCTTGTCCTCCACGCGCTCTGCTTTTGCTTCGACAGTTCGCGTTGCCGCAGCCTTAGAAAGGGACTGACCCAACCTGATGCGTAACGCATCAAGGTAGGCAAAGCCAGTGCTGCCGTTCCCGTCTGGATCGGTGAAGAGTTCGTCGGCCAGGCTCTTGAGGGTATTGAGGGCAATGGGCGTAATCTTGAGCTTGGGCAGGTTGAGTGCGGCAAAGGCACGCTGGCCTACTAGGCTTGCATGCACGTCCTTGTCGACGCTGGGAGGCGTCTTGATCCCCGTGATTAGGAGATCATGCCGAGCGCGAACATTCACGATGTTCTGGGCTTTTTTCTGGTAAGCACCGCGTCCGGCCATTAGGTCACCTGGCGCATAACAAAGGAAACGTTGATACCCACGACGTCACGGCCGTTTTCCCCAAAGATGGAATGCGGTTCCAGCCGGAACTTCTCGTCTTTGCGCAACGATTGAACATAGCCGTTCCATTCAGGCTCGGGAACCATGGTCAGGAATTCCACGTTGAAGTGCCTTAGAACCACCTCGTACAAGGCGTCAACGCCATCTTCGTTACCCGCATCACCCTTGCCACGTTTCCTTTCCTGATCACGTCGATACACTCGGTCAATAGAATATTCGGCTTCAATTTGTGGTAGTTCCTTTCCTGGAAATTCTTTCTCGATGTATGCGTAGATGTGCTCCGCATTGGTATGTCCGGCAATCCATCTCGCCGCATCGAGGACGTCGAACCGACCGGACCAGAAGAGCAGAAGCAGGAACCACTTCCGCATTTCATGGATTCGGACGTACCAGCGCCGCCCTTCGCTATCGGGCGGCAATCCGACAAAGTCGCAGAAGATGTCAAGATGACTGTTGAGAAGTTCATGACTGGCGGCCAACGCTCCCTTCCCTTCGGCTTTGGGCAGGTAAAATAGGTTGTCGCAGACTTTTCGATCATCGGCTAAGAGCGTTGAAAGACCATTACCCAAACGCTGAAGCAGATGGATCGCCTTGGCCGCAATAACTGGGATGGGCCGATCCTCGTCCTGCCAGGCTTCACTGGCATTGCTCTTACCTAGGTTGAAATTGAACCAATAGCCGCCAGCGTCTTCACGCAGGCAGTTGCGCTTCAGATGGGTCAACTCTTCCTCCCGCGACGGCTTCAGGAGTGCCATGCAAACGATACAGGAACCGATGAGCACCCGCAGCGCCTCGTCGAGCGTCGGACTCGACCGCAACCGGCCGAAATCCGGCTTTGCACATCTGCGCCTAAATTCCGTGATGTTCAAAATGGCGGCTATCGGCTCGCCCGACGCGATGCGCCAATCGTTCAAGCGCCGGTTCAGGGATTTATTCATACTGGGATTTTTTCTACGTGGATTGTAATCCGCGATCATCGCGAGGTAGAAACCGACGATGGCCTCGCCATAGATATGGACGAACCGCATGGCCGTATTGAGATAATCAAGCCCCGTATTGACCGGCATGAACAAGGTGTGCGACGACGGTCGGACGACACGCTTGGCGATGCTCGTCGCGCGGCGAAGAGAGATATTTGCCGGCTCGGGCAGAAGATCCGGGATATGGCGATGCGCGTCCAGTATATTTGCTATCACATTTGCCACCCTCCCAACCGATCCTTCGCTGCCGGCACCACCACTGATATCCTGAATGGATTCGGCCTTTTGGGAGGGGAATTCGGTGCCCTGTCGTAAGCTAACGAGAAGCGATTCGTTGCTGAAGTCCGGTTCGAACTGGCGAAAAAAACGTCCGACGTTAGGCCCCTTGAGGGATGAAGAATTATCGCCGATCAGCCTGGCAAGCGGGTCTCGTTGGAGTAGGCGTTTGCCGTAGTGTGCGCCTGTATGCACTTGTTTATACCCGTCTTGGCATTCCAGCCATTGCACCAAAGGCCCGATTTCTGCGGTTGGAATCGTGTAGGGATTATCAAGCAAGGACTGCGGACTGGCAACGCCATGGACGCCAAGATACATGGCGGCCAGAATCCGTTGGGGAATCTGAAGGGCGTGAGTCCAGCCGCCCTCAGCGATCAGGCCGAATAACCAGTCGAGTGCGGGTTGGTCAAGCAATCGCAGGCCGCATTTTTCGGACTGGAACCTTTGCTCATGCAAGACAGTCCATCGTACGACATTGATCAGTATGTCTGTAGCACCTATCCATGCATTCGGGGCGGAAACGCCGGAAATCAGGCCGCATCGTGCGAGAAACGCAATTTTTTTGGCTAGCGTCAGAAGGCGCTCATAGCGCGCGTCCGTCAACAAGCCGCCGTTGGGAAGCGGGACGCGCCAGTCAATGCGGAGAGTGTTTTGCCACTCCCCATTAACCCGTTCCTCGCGTCCGCGATTGGTCGTCTCCCATACTGTGGCTTCAAAAGGGGTGAGCAGCCAAGGCGCTTCAAACTTGCCGTCGTACGGACGAATCTGCTGCTTGGCCGAGGCCAGAGCCAGCAGAACCATCTGCCGATCCTGTTCACTAAAGTAATCCGGAAACTGCGGAGGGGGCAGCCGATCGATGAAGGTTGCGAGGTTCGTCATGGACTCTCCGCCCAGCGATGCTTGATTGCCAACTTGGCAAACTGCGCGTCGAGGCCAACCTGTATCGCCAGCGCCTCCCCATGAACCTGTTTCAGGAGTGGAACGTCAAGCGATTCACGGAGGGACGCATGAATACTGTCGCCCTCGGCCGCATGCCGCAACAGAGTTGCCATGTCAGTGAATTGCCGTGGCGCCAGACCGCTGAGAACATCGACCTTGTCGAGTTCGTCCGGAGCCAAGGTTCGCAGTGCGAGGTCGCTGTAGGAATATAAGAGGCCGAGACTTTTAGGCGACAGGTGAACACTGAGGAGGCCGGGCATCGATGCCAACGACACCGCTTCCCGCTGCTGTTCGGTACCCAGCCGTCTTTGCACTTCGTCCGCTAGTGGGCTTGTCCTGGCCGGATAGTCCACGATGAGCTGAGCTATAAAGTGCTGGAGGTCCGCCATGTTGGAAAAGTCAGTTACTTCCAGCAGGTAGGGCTCGTCATGGGCCGCCAGCACGATCAGGTTGTTCTGGAATCGGCGGATGATCCGGGTGTTCCAGGCGTGCAGCAAGGCGGGTGGCAGGTAATGCTCAAGGGCCACCTTGCGCGTGTTGCCTAGCCGGCGGCTCATCTCCACGATGGAACCGGTCTCGAACCAGCGAATCACCCCCAGTGTATTGCGCAGGCGACGATAGTCGAAGCTGCCATTGCCGAGCCCGTTCAGTGACAACGCCGGGTACAACGTTGTGAGGCCAATTGAACTTTTTCCACTGGCTAGGTAGATGGTGGAGCCCTCCACAATCCCGAGGAATCCATTCGACCCATTAAATTTTTTTACCCCAAGAAACAGATAACGCCAGGTCTTGTCGCCAGCACGCCTCAAGATATCCCTGACCGGCGCTGTACATTGGAGGATGTCCATCAATAGCTTCTGGGACACGGACGTCAATACGACGGATTTACGCCTACCGGCGCGCGGCTTATCAAGGCTGAGAATCGAATGTTCACTGCTATCGGTCAACAGCAGGTGCGGCTTGCCACGGACATTTAGGAGCTTCGCATCTTGCAGGGACTCCGAGGTGAACTCGGGGTGTTCGATGGTCAGCAAACAACATGCCGCAGCGGCATCAAGATTGGAAAGAAGCCCGGCAAATCGATAGAGCTGCGCTGGGAGCGGTAATACCTGCCATTGCTCCTGCGTCATGGCGGTGAGGTCGTCTAGCGCAGTGTGAGAATATTTTTTATGACCGAAAGAGTTATTTTTGAAAAACGGTGAGGCCCTGAGTGTACGGAGTGATAAGCATCCTATATCTGCTCCAGTTGCCAGCTTGTGACGGACGATGGCGAGCGCCCAGTTGTGGCCTTGGGGATGGGACGGGCTGGCGTACAGATTCACTCTACGTCTCTTTGCAGAGTAGGTTCCAAATCGCCCGGCCGCCATCGCCTCTTCAATTTCCGCATCCGTCACATCTGCGGCCAAACGCCGTCCGGTCGCTCCGTCTCGCATTAATCCGTTCCAATGCTCCTGACAGGTGTCCCGGATCACGCCGACCAAGTGCCGACATTTTTTCTCCACTGCATCGAGGTAGTCCGCATCGGTCATTCCGAAGCTGATGTCCACGAGCAGTTTCTTGGGTTGAGTCGCGAGATCGCCGAATTTGGCACGAGGTTGACCAAGCAGAGACTGGTCTTTGGCAAGACTGCTGATCTTCTTTTGATCAATTTTTGGGATCTTGACATCGCGTGGAATGATTTCTTCCTCTATGAGGAACTCCAGCAAGCCGCCGATCTTTGTCTGCCATAACCTCATTCGAATTCCCGTTCTGGCTTGACTCCAGCCCGTGTCAGCCAAAAAGAACTGAAAAAAACTATAAACGGTGAGTTGCCAGTCGGAGGAAGTTGTCGGCCACGAACTTCCTGTCGTCTGAAAGTAGGCAAAGAGGGGGCGCAGAAACTTTGTAGTCGCGTTGCTTCTTTGCGAGTCCAGAGAGTGCCCATGGAATTTCTTCACCAGGCTTTCCGCAAGCGGAATGATCTGTTGCTCGGATAGACCGGTCCCGGCAAAAGATTGGGTAGCGATGGCTTCCACCGCGCGTTTTGGATTATCCAGGTAGAACGTCACCAACTGATTTATAATTTCGTAGCGCAAGCGGTTCCTGCCCCTCTGTCACAACCTTGTAAAGTGTGCTTTGCGGATCTTGTACTTCGCTGCAATTTCCGCAGGGCAGGTAGAGCGGTCTGCCATGGGGCACGAACATGCTTCACCGCCTTGGCATCGCGAACAGAGGCTGCCACTGAGATTTTCCCGCAGCCGCGCCCTGGAAATGTCAAAGGAGTTCTGTGGGCTACTTATGTCCCCGCCCACTCGCCAATATACTCACGCCTGGACTGGATGTTTTCTGGCGGTCGTAGGAAGCATAATTGGCAATATCATGAACCCATCATATTGCTCAAATGAAGCGTGTCAATTAAAATTGACCTGATGCACGCATTACATCAGGTACGATATAGCATATTACTGGTGCTGAATATCATTTGACATCTATTCCGTGTCGATAAAACGGCGAAAACGATCAGGACATGCTGAAACTTGCCGATCGGATAAAAAAGGAATACGGCTGCAAGCCTGTGAAATACGCCAGCGAAAGTGAAGAAGCGGAGTATTGAGTGCTCGAAACTATCTCTTACCCAGGGAACCAGACATCATAATTGGGAAGTTAGCTTTACGATATTACGTTGGTTCCTGCTTTCTGCCCCATTTGGTTGAGCGTGCTACAGAGACCTGATTAGAATTTTCGTTTCTCTGCAACTTCCTGACCGCAACGCCTATCCAATAGACACAAGTGACACGGCGACCTGCATCATAAGGGCGATTCTTTCTATCTCCGCCCTGCCCTGCCTTCAAAAAGCCGCCAAATTTTATACAAATCCACCGAAATTTACAAAATTAAAAAATTAAAAAAATTCTTTTGCGCTACAGCAATTCCTGATTATGTATATAATCAGCTATTGCGTTTTTTCATGCTTTTTAGATTGGAAGCGCCACACAAGGTCTGAACATGCAACAAATCAATCCCTTAAAATCTTTCGACCGGCCCGCCAAAAAGATCGGGCGCGACCACCTCGCCTTCTTTTTGGGTTATCTGGAGGGCATCCCGCTCGACACCCTTTCCAAGTCCTACCTCGACAGCGATTACAGCGCCGCCAAAGTCAAATCCTTGATTCGCTGGCTGCAGGACGAATTCGCGCGCGCCGCGCGCCAGTTCAAGCCGTCCTATGCGCGCCTGATGCGCATTGCTCCCGACCGCCTGCGTGTCAGTAGCGCCGAGACGCTGGAGTCGTTCCGGGAACGGGTCGACCCTTCGGGCGATTTTTATAGCGAAAAGGAATTGCTGGAAAAATTCCAGGAAGAAGTGGGCGTCGACCGCAAGGATCGCAGAAACACCAGCCTGCGCCAGCGCATCGTTCGCGCCGTGCGCGAACTGGCACCGCAGTTATGCACGCAACCGACCCGTCTGGATCTGCTGCGCTACTGGCTGGACGATGAAATGGTCGAGCGTTTCGCCAATGCAAAAACTCCGGTCATCACCTTCTGGGATTTGCTGGAACTAATGGATTTACGCGGCAATACCTGGTGGCGCTCGGTGCCGAAAATCGGCCCGGTTAACGCGGAACGGCTCGAAAGTTGGATGCGGCGCAACCATATTTTCGCGAATTCGGATGCGGACCTGTCCCGTTTGATCGATATCGGCACGTCCGAAGTAGTTGCTCACTCCTCTGCACTGCCCCATTCCACTCCAACCCTGCGACCGCTTGAGCGTTTCAAGCCTCCCTCGACCCTGTCCGGTGCGCAAGGCAGCAACCGGGCTTATAGCGGAACGATCGCCGCAAAAAATGACATGGAAGCCATCGGGGCATGGCTAAATAGTCTGGCCGGCGGTCACACGGTGCGCAGCTACCGCACCCACGCTGAACGCTTTTTGTTGTGGATGATTGTGGAAAAGCAAAAAGCCCTGTCCTCCGCCACCATCGAAGATTGCACGGATTATCGCAATTTCTTGACAGCCCTGAGAGATTGCAATAGTCATGAACATTTTTTAGACATGCGTATGACTCTGGTTGAAGGTGATGAAAAAAGGAAATGGGAGTGGTTTTGGTCCACGCCGCTGGATCAGTGGGTGGGGTTAAAAAGCACGCCGCGCAGCAGTCGCGCATGGCGACCGTTCAACGGGCGACTCTCTCCTTCCAGCCAAAAACTGTCGTTCGTCGTGTTGAAGACGATGGGTGAATGGCTGTCCAAACAAAAGTATCTCGAAACAAATCCTTTCGCCGGGGTTTCCGCGCCTTCGGCAGAAAATAAAATCAAGGCCAACCACGCTCTGACGCCCGAACAGATGGAACTGGCAATCACCGCCTGCGAGCGTCTTGCCAGGGATGAAAGCTACTTTCGTCTGCGCGCGGCGTTGATCTTGGCCTATGGCACGGGTCTCAGGTTGTCTGAACTGGTCAGTGCCAGGGTGGCTGCACATCAGGAAACGACGGGCGAGCATAATTACGGTTTAAAACCATCACAGGACGGAAGCGGCTGGGATCTGGATGTTAAGGGAAAGGGTGGGAAATCGCGACTGGTACCGGTGTCAGACCGGGTGATGGATACCTTGGCCGACTATATGGAGGAGCGCGGTCTGGGCCGTGACCCGGGTAATTGGCCAGAACGAGGTCCACTTCTGGCAACGGTCATGACGGAGTACAAGAAGCGGGTTTACGCAGGGATGTTCCTGTCCGAATCCACGCTTGCGAAAATCCTGACGCAGCATTTCGAGTTCGCGGCCACGTTGGCTTCATCTGATCGCGACAAGGGCAGACTGCTCAGCGCGAGCACTCATTGGACCCGACACACCTTCGCCACCCACGCGCTCAACCGGGGCGCGGATCTGGACGCCGTGCAGGAACTGATGGGACATTCGAGTCCCGCGACGACCGCTTTATACAGGAACGCGGATCGTAAAAGAAAATTGGCTGCGGTTGAATTGTTGAAATGAAGGATCGTTCTAGCTCTGGATCGTAAAATAGCGCCACAAGGCAGCGCGGTACGCGCATGGTTGACAAGGTGTGCGCGAGAATTTTATCTGGCCGCATCCCGCCATTTATCGACAACGCCACGATGCTGTGTGCGGCAATGCTGTTTCGTCAGGCGCTTGTGTCTGAGCGGGGTGTAATCGCCATCAAGTAAAGCTACTAACCGGATCGGTTCTGTTAGCTTCTGTTTTTCCGGATTGCTGTTTTTCTGTCGAATATTCCGGATTCCGGAAAAATGCGGCTTTTGATATAGTCGTGTCGTATCTTGAGCGAATTTTTCTCTTGGTGCGATTTATTTCACTTTGTTACAAACACTTGTTGTGTTACGATTTATGAGCAACTCATCTATTATCTATATTTATTTTTCCTGATTGCTATAAAAATACCGGATTCCGTCAAATATCTGGATGGATCTTTTGTTGTTAGGTTAGGTTACTAGCAAAATTAACCCGTCGAGCCGGGCGCTATTTCTGAAGCGACATCAGACTCGAACATGTAAAAATAACCTGTTCCACATGCCACAATGCCATGGCGGCTGGGTGGTGGTCGAGAGGGTGCTGCAGGTTGTGCTGGCGTGCGGCGTGCGGCTGGCGGATCCGGGTGAGTTTACACGACGTGCTTTTCTGAACGGCCGCATCGATCTTGTCCAGGCTGAAGCGGTCATGGATATCGTTGCTTCCAAAAGTCAGGCCGCATTGCAACTGGCCCAGAAGCAGCGCGAAGGTGCGTTGTCAATGCGCATTGAAGAGGTTCGTCTCCATCTGTTACGGGCGCTTGCGTTAGTCGAAGCGTACATAGATTTTCCTGATGATGATCTGGGTGAGACCGATATCTCCGCAATACAGAATTCGGTAGGGGCAGCGCGGCACATGGTCGCCGATCTCCTGCTCACGTTTGAAGAGGGGCGCATCATTCGTGAAGGTATTTCGGTCCTGATTGTCGGTAAGCCGAACGCCGGCAAGTCAAGTCTGCTCAACCGGCTTCTCAACGAGAACCGTGCCATTGTGACCCATATTCCCGGCACCACTCGCGATATCATTGAGGAGACCATAACGTTTAACGGCTTGTCCGTGCGGCTGCTTGATACGGCCGGAATCCGGCATACCGTTGATGTGGTTGAGCAGGAGGGGATTAACCGTGCGCTCGGAAAAATCGATCAGGCGGATCTTGTGCTGGCGGTTTTTGATGCCTCACGGGAGTTTGGCCATGAAGATCGGATGATTCTCGATGTACTGGCGGGGAGCAGAACAATAGCGGTTCTGAACAAGGCAGATCTTCCTCGTCAACTTGTGCTGCCTGACGAAGGATGTTTTGTTGCTACTGTTACCATAGCAGCTCTCCCGGGGGAGGGGATCGATCAGCTCAAGCAGACCGTCTGCAGGCAGTTCCTGCATTCAGCGGCACCCGATTCTCGCGAATATGTGGCACTCTCCAAAGCCCGGCATCGTGATGCTCTGGCTACGGCGGAACAATCGCTACAGCAATTTTCGCTTGGACTTCCGGACAGGAATCTGGAGCTGTTGGCTCTTGATCTGCGTGATGCTCTGCAAGCGGTCGGGTCAGTCACCGGACAAACCGCCACGGATGAAGTCCTTGATATTATTTTTTCTTCGTTTTGCATCGGTAAATGATGCTATGTTCCACGTGAAACATAGCAACGAGAGTGGATTGTACCTATGATGACCTATGATCGAATATATGATGTAATCGTCGTCGGCGCCGGACACGCAGGATGTGAAGCCGCGCTTGCTGCCGCGCGAATGGGCTGCCGTACTATGCTGCTGACCATTAATCTCGACGCGATCGCCCTGATGTCGTGCAATCCGTCTATTGGCGGCCTGGCCAAGGGGCACCTGGTCAAGGAGATTGATGCGTTGGGCGGTGAGATGGGGAAGAATATCGATGCAACCGGCATTCAGTTCCGCATTCTCAATACGAAAAAAGGGCCGGCTGTCAGGGCGTCGCGTGCCCAGGCTGACAAGCAGCTGTATCGTTTGCGGATGAAGCGGATTCTCG
>CAIQPV010000318.1 GCA_903873725.1 uncultured Nitrosomonadales bacterium | reverse complement strand
TGCTGCAGATCTCGTGGTGCTCGCTACTGGACAAGTACCCAGCGCAGGCGTTGATCTCGAAGCATGGAACCCGATCGTGACCGCTGCCGATGGAGGCTCCGAAGAAGCCAAACAAAAGAAAGCGGAGATGCAGAAAATCTCCGTGCTCAACCTCAACTATCGCCAGGGACCGGACATGCCCCAGTTGAAGCACGGCTTCAGCGATTCGCATTTTATCTGTTTCCCTTACGAAACCCGCCGTACCGGCATTTACGCCGCAGGTCCGGTGCGCCGCCCCATGGACATGCTGCAAGCAACAGAGGACGCGACCGGTGCCGCGCTAAAGGCAATCCAGGCGGTGGAAAATGCCAGCCTGGGCCGCGCTGCGCATCCACGCACCGGTGACCTGTCATTCCCCACGGCCCGCCTCGAAGGATGTACCCAATGCAAGCGTTGCACGGTGGAATGCCCTTTCGGCGCAATTGACGAAGACGAGAGGCGTTTTCCAGTATTCAACGAAAGTCGCTGCCGCCGTTGCGGTACCTGCATGGGTGCTTGTCCGGTACGCGTGATTTCGTTCGAGAATTATTCGGTGGACACCGTGGGCATGCAGATCAAGGCAGTGGATATGCCGGACGAATTTTCCGAAAGGCCGCGTATCCTGCTTCTGGCCTGCGAAAACGATGCCTATCCCGCACTCGACATGGCAGGGTTGCAGCGCCATACTTATTCCGCTTTTGTACGCGCGATCCCGGTGCGCTGCCTGGGTTCGGTGAACACCATATGGATCACCGACGCGCTTAACTCGGGCTATGACGGTGTGAGGATGATGGGCTGCAAACACGGTGACAATTATCAGTGTCACTTCGTCAAGGGTTCGGAACTCGCCAATTACCGCATGAGCAAGATTGACGACACGCTCAAGCAATTGGGGCTGGAAACCGAGCGTGTAGCGACCTACGAAGTGGCCATAACCGACAACGTGCGCGTCGCAACACTGATCAACGAGTATGTTGCGAAGATCAACGAAATAGGGATGTCGCCGATGAAGGGCTTTAATTGAGGTGCAGACTATGAGCGAACAAAATCAGCAAGCCATCGCCCCTTACCACAACAACTTCCTGAAAGAAGTCGAGGAACGCGTCGAGGACGGCGCGTGGGTCAAGATGTGCATGCAGTGCGGCGTATGCGCGGGTTCATGTCCGTTGGGTGACGCATGGGAACACACTCCGCAGAAAATCTTCATGATGATCCGCGCCGGTAAACGCGAAGAAGTTCTCAAATCGGATTCGATGTGGATGTGTACCTCCTGCTATAACTGCATCGTGCGCTGTCCGCGCAAGTTGCCCATCACCCACATCATGCACGGCTTGGCACATTATGCCCACCGCCTTGGTTTGGCTCCCAAAGGCCAGCCGACGCGCGACATTGCCAAACTGTTCTGGGTCAATTCTGTAAAAACGGGTCGGGTCAACGAACTGAAGTTTTCTCTGGCAATGTATTTCAAGGACGGTTTCATTCAGGGCATCAGGAACGCGCTGGCGATGCAAGCCATCGGTTTGGGCCTGATGAAAGCCAAGCGGCTCAATCCGATGGAAATCTTCGGCGGTCACAAATGCAAGGATCAGGGCGGCATTCGCAAGATGATCGCCAAAGCACGAGAGATTGAAGAGCGCAAGCAGGCCCATACTGCCTGACGGCATTTTTGTGTTCTCGTTGATGGAGAAAGAGTAATGGCAAAAAAACAATATGCGTTTTACCCCGGTTGCTCGTCCCAGAAGGGCGCATCGGCTTCAAACTTTGTTACCTCCATCGGATTGATGTGTGACAAACTGGACATACAGCTAAACGAGATTCCTGACTGGAACTGTTGCGGTGCTTCCATTGGTTACGGCGAGGGTGGCGAACTGCCGCGCCTGGTTCTAAACGCGCGCAATCTTGCATTGGCCGAGCAGCATCTGCCCGGACAGGACATGGTTTCCGGCTGCCCGGCCTGCTGGCTGGCTACGCGCGAAGCCGCTGAGCGTCTGAATAAGTTCGACGATCTGATGGCGGAAACCAACGAAGCACTCAAGGAGGCGGGGCTGAACCTGAAAGGGTCAGTCAAACCACGTCATATTGTCGAGGTGCTGATCGAGGACGTGGGCTTCAATGCGATGAAACAGGCCGTGGTCAAGCCGCTGAAAGATATGAAAATCGCAGGCTATGTCGGTTGCCAGACTAACCGTCCATTCGGCATCGCCGGAGAATCATTCGAAAACCCGCTTTATCTCGACAAGATGATCGAAACCGTTGGCGCGGAAGCCGTGACCGGTTATGACCAGAAAGTGACCTGCTGTGGTGGTGCGCTTGCCTTTTCAGAGCCGGAAAAATCGCAAAAACAGATTCGCGACATCGTTGAATCGGCTTACGATCATGGTGCCGAAATGATCGTCACCCCTTGCCAATTGTGCCAGGCCAATGTCGAAATCTATCAGTCTGAAATCAACAAGAAGCAGGGTACCAAATTCGCCATGCCGGTGGTATATTACTCGCAGCTGATGTCGGTCGCCTACGGCGGCGGCATCAAGGAAGCGGGTCTGGACGGGCACATCATTCAGCCGAAAAAATTACAGGATATTGCGCGTTAGGCTGTTTCTCGTTAACTGCGCCGGCACGTCCTTTTTAAGCAAGGAATTGAAACATGTCGCTTGAACTGGTTTGTCCTGCAGGCAGTCTGCCTGCCCTGAAGGCGGCTGTGGATAATGGTGCGGATTGTGTTTACATCGGCTTTCGCGACAATACCAACGCACGTGCCTT
Organism: uncultured Nitrosomonadales bacterium; assembly: GCA_903873725.1. Lineage (GTDB taxonomy): Bacteria > Pseudomonadota > Gammaproteobacteria > Burkholderiales > Gallionellaceae > CAIQPV01. The sequence continues at coordinate 1,906 of CAIQPV010000318.1, read as the reverse complement.
CGCGGGCCTGAACTTCGACCTTCCTGCCACAAACGAAGCGGTGCGTTATGCCCACGCGCGCGGCAAAAAAGTTTTTCTGGCACTCAATACTTTTCCTCAAACTTCCACTTGGCAGCGCTGGCAGGAGGCGGTAGATAATGCCGCAGAAGCAGGCATAGATGCCATCATCCTTGCGGATGCCGGTCTGATGCGTTATGCCTCCCGAACTTATCCCAAACTTCGCTTGCATCTCTCGGTACAGGGTTCTGCCACCAATTACGAAGCCATCAATTTTTACCATGAGCATTTCGGTATCCAGCGGGCAGTATTGCCCAGGGTACTGTCTTTACCGCAAGTAGAGCAGGTAGTGAAGAACACACCGGTGGAAATCGAGCTTTTCGGTTTCGGTGGCTTGTGCGTGATGGTCGAGGGGCGTTGCGTACTGTCCTCCTATGTCACAGGAGAATCACCCAATACAGCCGGAGTGTGTTCACCGGCCAAGGCGGTGCGGTGGCAGCAAACCCCGCACGGTCTTGAGTCGAGATTGAATGGTATTTTGCTGGATCGCTACAGTGAAGGTGAAAACGCCGGCTACCCCACCTTATGCAAAGGTCGTTTTGACGTCAATGGTGAAACTTATTATGCTATTGAAGAGCCTGCCAGTCTGAATACTCTGGAGCTGATTCCGGAAATGTTACGCATGGGTATATCTGCGGTCAAGATCGAGGGGCGCCAGCGCAGTCCTGTCTATGTCGAACAGGTAACCAGAGTGTGGCGTTCCGCCATCGACTGTGCCATGAAAAATGCCGAAAGCTATGTCGTCAACCCAGCCTGGATGACCCAATTGAACAAACTTGCCGAAGGGCAGCAGAATACCCTCGGTGCCTATCACCGCCCCTGGAAATAACATGAAGCTTGCACTGGGCCCGAATCTTTACTATTGGCCGCGCGACGCCTTGTTTGAGTTTTACGGACAGATTGCCGATGCGCCGGTGGATATCGTCTATCTGGGTGAGACCGTATGCTCCAAGCGTCATACCTTTCGCCTTGAGGATTGGCTGGAGGTGGCGAGAAGTCTCGTAGAGTCAGGCAAGGAAGTGGTGCTGTCCACCCAAGCGTTAATCGAGTCAGAAGCCGATCTGCAAACGCTACGCCGTCTGGGTGAAAATGGTAACTTCATGGTGGAAGCCAATGATATGGGAGCGGTACGCTTGTTGTCCGGAAAGAAATTTGTGGTCGGCCCGCATATCAATACCTACAATCCCCGGACGCTCGACCTGCTGGCTGAGTTGGGGGCGAAGCGCTGGGTCATGCCGGTGGAAATGTCCCGCCCGATGTTGTCTGACATTCTTGCCAAAAAACCGCAAGGCATGGAGACCGAGGTTTTCGTTTATGGGCGCCTTCCGCTTGCTTTCTCTGCACGCTGCTTTACTGCACGCCATTACAACCTGCCCAAGGATGACTGCCAGTTCCGCTGTCTCGACCATCCTTACGGATTGACTCTGAAAACGCGGGATGGAAAGCCATTTCTGGCATTGAACGGCATCCAGACTCAATCTTCCAGCATCTATAATCTGGAGGCTGAACTGGAAGGCATGGAACAAGTGGGAGTAGATGTGATTCGTGTCAGCCCGCAACCTTTTCATACGGGAAAAATTCTTTCCCTGTTCCGCCAGAGACTGAATGGAAGTCTGACAAGTACCGATGCGAGTCAACAGCTTGAGCGCCTGATGCCGGATGAGCCTTGCGATGGTTATTGGCATGCCAGAGCCGGTATTGAACAGATTGGCATCTCAGCCCAAGCTTGCTTTGACAAACGCTGATCTACTACAGGGGGGTCTCTAATAATTTACTAAGCCAGACAAGGCGCGAGTAAAAAATTGCGACGACACATATGTTTGATATGTTATGAGTAATTTTTTATGAG
>CAIQPV010000317.1 GCA_903873725.1 uncultured Nitrosomonadales bacterium | reverse complement strand
GGGGTTCGAATCCCCCTCTCTCCGCCATTCTTTACAAGGGTTTTGTGAGGCAGGCACACAACTAGACACACAAGCCAAAGTCCCTTCCTGTCCTGACCTGACACGAGTTGTCACTGTTTGGGCAAAACTTCCCTCTCCGCTCAAAGCCGCAATTCTCGCCATTGTTAATTCTTCGGAGGGGGTTCAATGAGCGCTCCAGCATTCGACGGCGATGCGCAGGGCAGCGAATTAAAACCAGCAGAACCGATGCTGCGAGCCGACAGCTCGTCGGTTCTGCGGTCGGAGGTTCGTGAGTCAAGCGACTTTATTTCCAGCGATTCGGCGCCCAAAATTTATCAACTCAAAGCAACTCGCCTCCTTCGCCCAATTCCAAAACTGGATGCTACTGAGTATTCCGCCAACGTCATTTATCATTCTGACACTGACGCGCTCACAGCCGCAGTGCTGGCGCGCGGCGAAGCCGCGCCCGGCGCTGCGGCGGGCTTGTCTAATGACCATATTCGGTCACTGGTTCTGGGACTGAATAAAAAGCCAGCCCAGATTGAACTGTGGCGCGGTGGTTCACTCATTAAATGTTCGCGTGAAAAAAAGTGCCAGCCGCTGCCACCGGTCAAGCGCGGCGAGGTGCTCGGCTTTTCCAGAAAATCACGCGGACGGATGATCGCCACCCAAGCCAAGATTCGCTGGCGCACTGACCACCTGCCTTTTTTCATGGGCAATACCTGCCCGGACAAAGTGCCAGCGGCAGATCACGTCATTGCTAGTTGGGGACGTTTTTGTCGGCGCTATCAACGGCGCTTCCCCAAAGGCGCGCTGCTCTGGCGTAAAGAAATTAAGGATCGGCAAAGCGGCACTTGTGCCGGTGAATGGGTTCCGCATTATCACAGTTTTGCTTACAATTGTCCTCGAAAGTTTGATTATCAGGAGGAACGCGGTAAATGGGTCAAGGTTTTATTCAACGAAACTAACGGCTGGACGATAGAAATTTATTGCCTAAATGAATCTGGAAAAAAAGTTCTGCATCTACGCGAGCAGCTTGGGTTTAATGTTCAGGATCGGCTGACCGAATGGTGGTCACGTAATTGGTATGAAGCGATGGGCAGCGGCGAAATCAAACATTACAAATCTGGGGCATCTTTCCAACGAATCGAAAAAGCCGAAGGCGTGCGCCATTACACCTCGAAATACATGGCGAAAGTCGAAGTGGCGAGCGCCTCACCGCATTGCAAAGGTCGTTGGTGGGGAATCGTCTCGCGGGGCAACATTCCGTGGGCTGAACGCGTCGTGATTGCCGTGACCGACCGGGAAGCCATCACGATTATGCGTGCTTGTCGGCAGTATGTTCTCAAAAAAGCTAAACGCAAATTTCGGTGCAATCATCAGGCGATGAATTATCTGGTCACTGATCCCTGCCAATGGGAACGGTATATCGCCTATGTCTTGGCCATGCGAAATGTCCCCTTTTAGACTTTTGCTAAATTGATTTCACCAGCGACTTGCGGAGCGCGGTGAGCAGCCGCGTGAGGGAAACCGGTTTGCCGTTTTTGGGCCACGGCTGGCCATTCATCCTGACCCAAAACTGACGGCTGGCGGCAAACGGCACCCGTGCCAGCAGAATTTTGAGGTTTTTGTTGCGATAATAATCCTTGATAGAAATTCGCAAGTCCGCTTTCATAAGCTCATGGTAGCAGCAGAACTAAAAAAGTCACCTGTGCACAGGGCCGTGCACGCGCTGCGGCCTACTAACTGTTAGGCGGCATTACACGTTTAAATTTATGACCACACAAGAAAGACAAGCACTCGCTTACCAAGTTGGACAGCAAATCATCGCGCAACAGCGCAG
>CAIQPV010000316.1 GCA_903873725.1 uncultured Nitrosomonadales bacterium | reverse complement strand
TTTCAAGTTTTCGAGAATTAAAATATGATTAGTATATTCTCCAAAGGCAGTAGAATCGGAAGCCAAGAAAACTCCCGGAACAGCGTTACTATCCGGTGACATTTGAGATAGAGAGACAAGTTATGGCAATAATCAAGTACCCCGAGTCGAATGATCTGCGCGAGCTGGTTCATTTTTCAGAAAAAGATGGCACCATCTGGCTTGCTGAAAATCGCATGATGCTGATGCACACATCATCCTTGGGGGCGCTTCGCAAAGATCTGATCGGCACGGTCGGCAAGGAACGTACCCGTAGAATTTTCACCCGCATGGGCTACGCCTCCGGTGTGCGTGATGCCGAGCTGGCCAAACGCATTCGCGGCCACAAGTCGATGACGGACGCTTTTTTCACCGGCCCGCAACTTCATATGCTGGAAGGTATCGTCCGTGTGACCCCCATCTCGATCCGCATGGATATTGAAAAGGGCGAATTTTCCGGTGAATTTCTGTGGGAAAACTCCTGGGAACAGGAAATCCACATACGCGACTTCGGACAGTCGAAAGAACCTGTCTGCTGGTCGCAGATCGGCTACGCATCAGGTTACACCTCTGCCTTCATGGGCCGCTTTATCCTGTTCAAGGAAGTCGAATGCGAGGCATGCGGTCACAACAACTGCCGCATAGTCGGCAAACCCGTAGAAGAATGGGAAGACGGGGAAGTGGAAGCCAACTATTTCCAATTGGATTCAATGCTTAACCATATGCTTGAATTGCGGCACCAGGTCGATTACCTGCGCACCACGATTACTCATCAAACGCAAACACAACAGATGGTAGGTATCTCCAAGAGCTTCAAACATGCCTATGATCTGGTGTCGAGAGCCGCCTGCACGCAAGTTTCGGTATTGCTACTGGGGGAAACCGGCGTCGGTAAGGAACGTTTTGCACGAACCTTGCACCAGATGAGCAAGCGTCATCAGGGGCCTTTCGTTGTGATCAATTGCGCTGCCATCCCTACGGATTTGCTTGAATCCGAATTATTCGGTGTGGAAAAGGGCGCTTTCACCGGTGCGCAGGCATCGCGCATCGGAAAATTCGAACGCGCCGACGGTGGCACAATTTTTCTCGATGAGATCGGCGAGTTGCCCCTTGCCGCTCAAGCCAAGTTGCTGCGTGTGCTGCAGGAAGGGGAGATCGAAAGGCTTGGAGATGATCATGTGCGCAAGGTCAATGTGAGAGTTGTCGCAGCGACCAATGTCGAACTGAATGCTGCTGTCAAGGAAGGGCGTTTCCGTTCCGACCTGTTTTATCGCCTGAACGTCTACCCCATTCAGATTCCACCCCTGCGCGAGCGGGTAGCGGATATTCCCCCGCTGGTCGAAAATATGCTGACGCGTTGCTATGCGATATACGAGAAAAAGCTGCTTGGCGTCAGCGACAAGGCGATGCAGGCAATCAAGCGTCACCAGTGGCCGGGCAATGTGCGGGAACTGGAAAACATGATCGAGCGCGGCGTGATTCTTGCCCCGCAAGGCGGCTGGATTGAACTGGAACACCTGATTACCCATGTCAGCGAGGTTAAAAATTGGGAATGTCTGATTTCCGAGGCAGGCAATCTGGAGAATAAACCGGAGCCCAGTCGCATTGCAGCATTGCTTGAAGCTATTCTCGGCAGTGGCATTTCCTTTGAAGACCTGGAAAGCAGCTTGTTGGAAGAAGCGGTGCGTCGTTCGGACGGAAACCTGGCTAGTGCC
>CAIQPV010000315.1 GCA_903873725.1 uncultured Nitrosomonadales bacterium | reverse complement strand
ATGTACAGATGCAAAACTTCGAGGTTGGTGTTTGAGCGAATCTCGATGGTTCGCTCGAATGCCTCCCGCAAGTAAATCCCTTCAACACATTTTATTTTGATAGTGTAGATCATCGATCTATCCTTTCATCTAACCCTGAAAATGTAGCTCCGTAGTGTTTGAATGTCTCGGCGCGTTACGAATATTCCACACAGCGAAGCGCATGCGCAGGTTTAAAACACATTCGGCCAATGCCCGTTGGATATTCTACATCTGTGCGCCTTACGCAAACTATGGATGCTTGCAAATTTATCTTCCCGAAACCTGCACTTGGTGAATGATCGCTATCGACCCGATTCGGTAATTCACTTCGGAGCAAGTTCACCGTACCAGTAGGCAGCCGTGACTCCGCCGTCCATGAGGAAGTCGCTGCCAGTAATGAACGCTCCGTCCTGCCCCATCAGAAGAGCGCCAACGACCCCCACTTCATCCGGTGTTCCCCCGCGTCCGGCTGCTGACAGTTCTATCATGCGCCGGTATCCTTCACCTCGTGGACCTTTCAATTCATCTCTAGCTAGAGGCGTGAAGATGATGCCGGGGCTGATCGTATTGACCCGTGCGCCGCGCTTACCCCACCGCACCGCCTCCGCCATCACCCGTAGAGAATTTCCACGCTTGGCAATCTGGTAGGCGTTGAGTGGGTCGGTCACCTGATCGGGCTGTAGCATAGGAAGATTGAGTAACTCGTCGGCAGGAGTGGTTGCCAACGCCTTGTTTTGTTCTGGTGTCAGGGCAGGAAGGCGGTGTCCAGACTGCGAGGCGATGACAATGCCCGCTCCTCCGTGCGCGATAACGTTGCCAAACTCCTCAAGCACGAGCGCAGTACCATACAGATCGACTTTCAGGATCATGGCGGGTGATGCTTGCGATGGGGAGACTCCAGCGGCGTGGATGACGCCGGTTATGCTGCCGATCGCCATGGCTGTCTCAACAAGCACGTGAACCGATTTGCGCGAGGAAACATCAACGATTGCTGTGCTTACCTCAAATCCGGCATCGTTTAAGACTTTCGCAGCCGCATCAACGTTATCTAGGCGTAAATCAGCCAGCAGAACGTGTTTGCCTGCGCTGACCCGCCGAGCAATTGCCTGACCGATTGATCCGGCTCCGATGACGACAATAACGTTGGTCATTATGATCTCCTTTTCCCACGTCTAAACCTGTCGCTATTGGCACAAAGCCGCACGTCATATTACCAAAATTCCTGCTGAAAAGCGGAAGTTCAGTGCGACAACAATTACAGTCCCGTGCCTATTATTTGCCTGTTACGGTGAAAATAACCCGAGTAAAACGCAATGACGCGGGGCGACAACCCTATCATTCCGGTGAAGACCAGAATGACAGCCAAGCTGGATACAGTGATCTACTCCGCTACAGACACACCATCCCCAATATTCTGGCGGCCTTGTTCAAACGATCATCGAAACAGGCAAAACAAATGGTTGACTGTGCAATGCGCCCGGTTTCAAAGGCGGAGGCAAGCTGGATGCTGTCATAGCCGCGCAGTGCAAATGTATCTGCGTAATCGCCCGCGCGTTCCATCAGCGCCTGATCCACTTCCAGCACCACAAAGCGCGGCCAGTCCCGCGCCAGCAAGGTTTTGGCTTGCTCGATCACGGGCGCATCCATCGGCACTTCCCTCGCGCGCCGCGAAAGTGCTGCATGAGCCTCTGCCCATGCCACCCGGCACACAACTACCGCTTCAGCTTCTGCAACCTTCGCCTTTACCGCGTCACTGCCCGCTTCAACGATATAAAGTTTAACCAAGGCAGAGGTATCGCAAAACAGAATCATCCGCGATCTTCCTGCACCAAGGCAGACATCAGCTTGCCACCTGCCTGCAATGCAAGCGAGGCTCCGGCGGGTTTGCCACCTTGCCAGCTTGCCACACCTGCAGCCAGCAGACGCGATACTTCCGAATTACCTGTTGGCGGCACCCCTACGATGCGTGCCACTACCTTGCGATGTGAAGTGAGTTCAATCAACTGCCCAGCTTGTGCTTGAACCACATATTGCGATAAATGAGTCTTAAATTCACGCATAGATACCTGCATTTGAGACCTCTATTTTAAATAAATTATGATTATTGTGACCTTTTTTATCGCAAAGTCAAAATTCAAGTTGAACCGTTTGGTAGAGGCAACTTCAAAAAAGTGCCTTCAACAACGAAAGCGAAAGTGTCTGTTATCATCCCACCATGCTCAATATCCAGAATCTGACTTACCTGCAAGGCGGCATCCCGCTGCTCCAGAATGTGAATTTGCAGGCCTACACCAATCAGCGCATCGGCCTGGTCGGCAAAAACGGCTGTGGCAAATCCACCTTGTTCCGCCTGATACGCGGCGAAATCAAACCGGACGGCGGCGAGATCGCCCTGCAATCGGGCAAGACCATCGCTTTTGTCGAACAGGAAATCGCCACCTCCGACCAGCCCGCGCTGGAATTTGTGCTTGATGGCGATACCGAGTTGCGCCTGCTGGAAAAAACGCTGGCGCGGGAGCAGCATAACGCTGCCTGGTTCGACGCACAGCACCGTTACGAAGCCATCAATGGCTACGTCGCACTCGCGCGCGCCGCACAACTGTTGAACGGGCTGGGCTTCGCCAACGATAGCCTGGAGCGTCCGGTCGCCAGCTTTTCCGGCGGCTGGCGCATGCGTCTGAATCTGGCGCGCGCGCTGATGCACCGGGCCGATTTGCTGTTGCTGGACGAACCCACCAACCACCTCGATCTCGAAGCCATACTCTGGCTCGAACAATATCTTGCACACTATCCCGGCAGCCTGATTCTGGTCTCGCACGACCGCGAATTCCTCAACGCCTGCGTCAACCGCATCGCTCATGTTCACGACCATACTATCGATTGCTACTCCGGCAACTACGACGATTTCGAACGCGCCCGTGCCGAGCGTATCGCCCAGCAAAATCAGGCGTTCCAGACCCAGCAGGCGAAGATCGCGCATCTGGAGGATTTCGTGCGCCGCTTCCGCGCCAAGGCGACCAAGGCCAAGCAAGCGCAGAGCCGCGTCAAGGCGCTGGAGCGGCTCACGCGCATCGCCCCGGCCCATGTCGCAGACGGCCATTTCGAACTGGAGATCGAAGCGCCGGAACGAGGCCCCGACCTGTTGCTGCGCGCCGATGAAATGGGCTTCGGCTATGGCGACAAGATTCTGTTCCGCAACATCAACCTCGCCCTGCGCGCAGGCGCGCGCATCGCATTGCTCGGGCCAAACGGCGCGGGCAAATCCACTCTGATCAAACTGCTGGTGGGCGAACTCGAACCGACTCAGGGCAAGCTGGAATTCACCCCCGACATCCGCATCGGCTACTTCGCCCAACACCAACTGGAAAACCTCGACAGCGCGGCGACGCCGCTGCAACACATGGAACGGCTGGCCCCCAAGGAAACCACCTTGGCGCTGCGCACTTTTCTTGGCCGCTTCGGTCTTGCAGGAGACAGCGAAGACCGCCCGGTGGCAAGCTTCTCGGGCGGGGAAAAAAGCCGCTTGGCGCTCGCGTTGCTGGCTTGGCAGAAACCGCATCTGCTATTGCTCGACGAACCTACCAACCATCTTGATCTCGACATGCGCGATGCCCTCACCCTTGCTTTGGAGGAATACACCGGCGCGGTGGTACTGGTGTCCCACGACCGCAGCCTGATCCGCGCCGTGGCCGACGAATTGTGGCTGGTTGCAGATGGCGAAGCCAAGCTGTTCGATGGTGATCTGGAAGACTACAAGACTTGGATCGAAACCCGCCGCCCACGCGAAGCTGCCGCGCAACCCCAGCCGGAAAAACCGCACCGTGAAAATGTGCCCAAGCCGAATAAAAAAGCCCTGCTATCGAAACAGGGCAAGCTCGAAACTGCACTGGCAACCGCCCAAGCAGAACTCGCCGTAGTCAATCGCCAACTGGCCGATCCGTCTACCTATACCAATCCAGATCGCGACAAGATTAACCAGTTGAATGCACTGCACGCAAGCCTGGAAGCTAAAGTGGCCGAATTGGAAGAAAGCTGGCTGGAGCTTGAAATGGCGATGGAAGAAGGGGGCTGACAGTACATTTGCCCCACTTGTAGGTGCGAATTAATTCGCACATAACTCATCGTGCGTGCAAACGTGCGAATGAATTCGCACCTACCAACCCTTATATACAAACCGATTGCAACACCCGCAACGGAGGCACCTGCGCCAAATGCCGCGTTGCAAACCACCCCGCCAGCATCACCGTAACCATACCGCCCCCCATCCCGACCAGCCAGATCATCGCTCCGGGATGATAAGGAATTTCCAGCACATGTTTCGCCAACACCCACCCCAGCAACTCCGCCCCCCCGGCCGCAAACAGGCCACTCAATAATCCCAGCGTGGCAAATTCGGTCAGGTGCAAACGCCGCAGATAACCGCTGTCCGCCCCCAAGGTGCGCAGGATGGCGGCCTGCTGGATGCGCTCGTCCTGGGTGGAAAGCAGCGCAGCATACAGCACAGCCATGCCGCTTAACAGGGTGAACATGAATACCGCGCTCATGGCCTGCGCGATCTGGTCCATGATGCTGCGCACCTGCTCGATCATCGCCTCGATGTCGAACAGCAGCAGGTTGGGGAAATTCCTGATCAGTGCATTCGCCGACTGCACTTTGTCCGGCGGCAGATGGAAACTGGTGATGTAGCTGGCCGGAAAATTTTCCAGCATACCGGGCGCTACAATCACGAAAAAATTCACCTGCATGGAATCCCACTGTACCTTGCGCAAATTCACCACCCGCGCACTGAACTGGTTGCCCGCCACATCGTAGGTCAGCATATCGCCCATGTGTATGCCCAAGGTTTTGGCGATGCCTACTTCTACTGACAACTCTCCGTTTTTCTGTCCTATATCCTCTGTCTTCAGTCCTCTGTCAAACCATTCTCCCTGCACCAGTTCATTTCCTTTAGGCAAATGATCCAGCCAGGACAAATTGGTCTCGCGCTCCACCAGTCCGCGCGCGCGCGGGTCGGGATAATCGTCGCCGCTGATCGCGCGCTGGTTGATCGCCACCAAGCGCCCTCGCACCATCGGAAATAATTCCGGCGGCGGCAATTGCTGTTGTAAGAAAAAATCCCGCACCGCCCCTCGCTGGTCAGACTGGATGTTGACGATGAAACGATTCGGCGCATCCGGCGGCAAGCGCGAACGCCAGCTCTCCATCAGGTCTGCACGCACGAAGGTGAGCAGCAGCAAGGCCATACCGCCCAGACTGAGCGCGACGATCTGCACTGCGTTGCTGCGACCGTGCCGCGCCAGATTGGAAAACGCATGGCTCCCCAACCTGGCTAACGCGCGTATCAGGATCCACGCCAGCAAACCGAACAACGGCAAGCCCGCCATCAACCCACCCAGCACCGTCAAACCCAGCTTGAGCGAACCGGCCTGCCACAGGAACAGCCCGCATAGAACCGCGCCGCCGGAGGCGTACAACAACCCGGTACTCGTTTCGGGCGTGCCCAGTTCGCGACAAATAACACGCAAGGGAGAAACGCTTTTCAATTGCCACAGCGGCAGGAAAGCGAACCCAAGCAACAGCGCCATGCCGCTGGCTGCGGCCTGCCACAACGGCGTCCAGCTTGGCGACGGCAAACCGGCTTCGCGCATCGAGGCGATGGATTGCACCAGCACGGCCTGTGTCGCATAGCCGAGCAAGCCGCCCAACAGCACGGCGCACGCGCCGAGCAGCAGGAACTGGTACAGAAAAATCCACAACACCTGCGCCTGAGCAGCACCCAGACAGCGCATCATCGCGCAGGCATCCAGATGGCGCGCAATGAAATGCCGCGCCGCCAGCGCGAGTGCCACCCCCGCCAGCACCACGGCGGTAAGCGCAGCCAGACCTAAGAAATGTTCGGCGCGTTCCAGCGCGGTGCGGATTTCCGGACGCGCATCGCGCACATCCTCCAGCTTCTCGCCCACGCCCAGCTTCCCTTTCATCCAGGCGCGCAGATCATCCACCTGCTTCGCATCGCCCGCCACCAGCAAGCGGTAATTGATACGGCTTCCCTCCTGCACCAAGCCGCTGGCGGGCAAGTCCGCCGCATTCAACAGCACACGCGGCGCGAAACTGGCAAAGCCGACCGACTGATCCACGTCGCGCACCACCTCTGCGGCCAAACGCAAATGCAGCGCACCGATACCTACTTCGTCGCCCAGTTGCAAACCCAGCCGCTGCAACAGACGCGCATCCGCCCACAGCGTACCGCGCGCGGGAATAGAACCATCCCCTCCCTCATGCAGTCCGTCAAACTTTTGGCCGGGCACCCGGAGGAGGGCTAGGGAGGGGGTAGAAACGCTGCCATCCCGCTGCTCTACCCCCATCCCAATTGCCCCCTCGCTTCGCTCTCCCCCTCTGCAAGGGGGAATGGACTGGTATGGCGAGAATGAACAATCAGGATTGATGACGATTTCCCCGCGCAGCGGATACCCCTCCCCCACCGCCAGAATCTCCGCCAGCACACTCTGCTGCTTGCCCGCCGCCATGCTGGGAAAACTCTCTGTCTCCACCACTCGCAGCCCGCGCTGCCGCGCTGCCTCACGGTAAGCAAGCGGCAATGGCCGCGTCGAAGAAACGCGCAAGTCCGCGCCCAGCAAGCTGGTCGCCTCCTGTTGCAGCGCCAGTCGAACCCGATCTGCGAACAGCCCTACGGTAGAAATGCTGCCTACCGCCAGCACCAGCGCGATCAGTAGCACGCGCCATTCCCCTGCGCGCCAATCGCGGCGGAGGAGATTTAGGGATAGGCGGAGGAGGTTCATTTTCTGTTCACAAATTATTTAGGGAAACACTGAATAAGTACCCGCGCAAAACAGTATTTGTTCATGCGTCGGCGAATTGTTAGAAAGCTGATCCATTTTCTTCCATTTTCCTGTTCCAGCAGTGCTCATGCCAGGAATTTTCCTTCATTTTGCTCACGCCGGACGCACCTGTCCTGTCAGCGGCAATCCCCATTTGTCGATATTGATTAGCGCCAGCAAGGCAAAGGCTCGATTAGCGTTCTTGATCAAACCGCGATAGCGCGCCTTGGCGAAACCGTAGATACTCTTGAACGGACGGAACGGATGTTCAACCTTGGCACGTACCTGCGATTTCCTACGGTTGGTTTGTTTGTCCGCATCAGTCAGCGGCCGATTACGCTTGGCTCGCTTGTTGGTGAAATCTTTCGCATTCGGCGCAATCTCTTTGAGTATGTCCTTCTGTCCAGTATAAGCACTGTCACCATATAGCCTTGTCTCGTTGCCATGCAGTAGATTCGGTAGCTCCTGGCTGTCATGTACGCTGTCCGGGGTAACGCTCGCGCTGTGGGCAAGCCCGGTGCGACTGTCAACGCCGATGTGCACCTTCATGCCGAAGTACCATTGATTACCCTTTTGGGTCTGCCGCATTTCTGGATCACGGGCTTTGTCTGCGTTCTTGGTAGAACTCGGTGCGGCAATGATGGTGGCATCCACGATGGTGCCGCCAGAAAGTTTCAATCCGTTCGCCAACAGGAGTTCACCCACTTTGGCAAACAGCGCAGCACCCAGATCCTGCTGCTCCAGCAGGTGGCGGAAATTTAACAGGGTCGTTGCATCTGGTACGCGTTCGCAACCAAGGTCAATCCGGCAGAATTCTCGTAACACAGGGATGTCATGAAGCGCATCTTCACAGGCCTCGTCTGCCATATTGAACCAGTTGGCAATAAAGTACATGCGCAACATGCGCTCTACCCCGACTGGCGGACGACCGTTTCCGGCCTTGGGGTAGTACGGCTCTATCAAAGCGCAAAATTCCGCCCAAGGTACCAAGGTTTCCATTCGGGCAAGGAATGCTGCACGTCTGGTTGTCTTGCTATGTAGTTCAAATCCACTATTCATCATTGCCAGTGTCGTTTGTTTCATCTCGCCGGGTCTCCAAGTTGCGCCTCATGTCTATAACGCACTTGCACGACAGTTGGGTGACTTATTCAGTGTTTCCTTAGGGCTCTTTTGATGTATCTGATCACGCTATCAACCTCCCTTATAGAATTCACTGCAACATCACCCGCCCCACTGCCAAATGCAACTGCCAGTTGCAGCGCGCGCCAGCGCTTCGTCCAGGGTTACGAGGATGAGCGTGGTGCCTTGCGCACGGTTCAGCTCCAGCAACAGTTCGATGATCTGGCTGCTGGTGACGGCGTCGAGATTGCCAGTCGGCTCATCGGCAAACAATATTTTCGGCTGGACGACGAAAGCGCGCGCAATCGCCATGCGCTGCTGGCAGCTCTTCAGTGGCTATGCAACTTTTCCTGCAACCATACTTTGATAAGCGATTGGTATGGCACGTCACGAGAATTGGCGGCAGCCTTGATTGAGTCGAGAAGATGCTGGGGAAGCCGCAGCGAAATAGTTTTTGTCGTAGGCTTAAGGTTAGGCAGCACAACCCTCTGCGCTTTCGACCAGTCGAGATAGTCAGTGGAGTCGTGCTTTTCCCAGAAAGCCTGTTCTTCCGCTTCATTGGTAAACTTGGGAACCGCATTAAGTTGTTTTTTCATAAATCGTACGCTCCTTTCTGTGAATGTCTCTGGCAGAGATTACCCGTAGCCTCT
>CAIQPV010000314.1 GCA_903873725.1 uncultured Nitrosomonadales bacterium | reverse complement strand
ATGAAAATCAACGCACGTAAGCGGACATTGAATTGCCTGCCAATCAAGTATCAATGTCATGTTGTACGGATTGGATTACTCCACCCCCAACGCCTTAAACACAGCATCCACTGGATCAGAGTAAAAACTGGTCTGGAATTTTGCAAACAACTCACCAGGAACAGACGGAATGTCAGTCACGCTCGACATTGGCAGAAGAATCCGTTTAGCACCGGCATCAAAAGCGACCTGCAAACTTTCTGCAAGGTTATGTGCTTGAGTAATAGTCCCGCCAAGTGTCATATCCCCCATCACGACCATCTGAGATTGCACTGGCTTAGCTAAGGTTGCGGAACACAGCGCTATTAAACTGGCCATTGTCAGCGCTTCGGGAGCTCCAGAATTTTGCAGTTCTACCAAATGTAAATGGTAGTCGTGATCGCCGGGCTTGATCGCCACGCTTACTCTTGAAGCATTGGCCTTGAAATAATCAAATGCAACTTTAGAATGCTCCCGATAACTATTTCCCGTGACAGAAACTTTGCCATTACCGGCGATAGATTGAATCTCCAAGCGGTACACGCCGGGCATGCCGTTGTCTCCGATGCAGATGGTGTGCAATGTTCCGGGGTTTGGCCGTCCGTCCGGGATCAGTGAGCCGCCGCCCTGTTCGGGTACCGAGATAAATCTCTCCTGTTTATCTTCCAAGTCGATGTAGCTGAAATGGACATCATAGAATTCCATGCCGCCAATTTTCTTGAGCTGCTCCTTTACCCGGCGTCTGGTTTCGAGTGCATATTCCAGCGCACGGCGCACGCTGTCCTTGGTGTATTCGCCATGAGGGCAGGTTAGTTTAAGCAGACCGGACACTGTACGCCTCACAGCAATCGTATCGCGCTGGTTCAGGTTGTTGCCCAGCTTGAACCACTTATCAATGGCATCGGCAAAACTGCGTTTACGCATTTCACGCAACCACTCGGCCAGGTAATCCACAATCATGCCGTACTGGTTAGTGAAGAATTCCGGTCGCATCTTGGGGATTTCCCATCCTGGTACATAGGCATGGAAACGGTCAAAGAAGGCGGCATCAATCATCGCCTCTGGAAAGGGGGCCAGCAAATGACTGGTCTTTACCAGTTGCTCGACTGATTGGTTGATGTTACCGACAAACACCATTGAGGCGCTGGCATTGATGGACTCGCGACCGCGTGAGAACGAGCCGCTTGCCATGTAGTCTTTCATGATCTGCACGCCGTCTTGTTCTTTGAAATTGATGCCCGCAACTTCATCAAACGCGACCACATCCCATAAGCCGACCAAGCCAATCTTGCGAGAACCCATGTTATAGAACAAATTGGCAACTGTGGTCTGTCCGCCGGAAACAAGTATGCTGTTCGGGCTGATTTCCTTGTAAATATGGCTCTTGCCTGTGCCGCGTGGCCCCAGTTCACACAAGTTATAGTTGTTTTCGACCAGCGGAATCATGCGTGCTAAAAAGTGCCACTTCACCCGTTGAGTGAAACACGATGGCTCCATCCCGGTCGAGCGGATCAATCCGTCTACCCACTGTTCTTCGGTAAATCCTTTGCGCGATTTGAACAGTTCCTCCATGTCCATATTGGGCATCTGGATGGGTTTCAATTCAGAAACTGAAAAGGGTGAACCCTTCTGGTTTTCTTCAAACCGGTACTGCAATGTCACGATGCACCATATACCGCCGACCAACAGCTTTTCATAATTACGCACATAGGAATCCGGGATCTCAGCATCCTTGATGGACAAGTTGGAAAGCAAAGCTTCATAGGTGTCGCGCTTTTCGTTGAGCTTGACCGTTACCTTGTCGATTACCTTGTAGCTACCGCTCTCGCGGATTTTCGACTTAACTTTTTCTGCCTCATCCGGGCGCACATAGTTTTCAGACAGCACGCGCTTTACATTGGTTAAGCCCGCATCAATCGTCGCCGGATCATCCGAGGCGCAATACATGCCGAGCAAATACTCCAGCACATAGACCGGCACATTCGCGCCTTCCTTGATTAGCTTGGTCAAATCCTTGCGCACCACCTTGCCGGGCAGGAATTCGTTCAATAACGTATCGAGGCTTTTATCCTGGTTCAAATCGCTCATCGTCTTATCCTAAAAATCGTTGGCAAATGCCAAATCCACGCGCAGTGGTAAGCGCAACACATCAACCTTGGTTGTCGCATCACGGGCGATCAGGAAGTAATCCTTGCTCCGATCATAGCTGCCAGAGCGTACCGTCAACATCACCGTGCGCTTACGGTTATCCATCAATTCGGAATCACTATCGAAGGTCAGCGACTGTTCATCGCTAATCAGGGTATCGCCATCACGGATTGAAATTAGAACGGTGCGTGGCAATACCCGCGCTGAAATCGCTTCATTCTGAATAAACTCGAAGCGCTGTTTATTGGTCACCACCTTGTTGGATGCACCCAATATGCTGAATTCCACAACCCGCGATTTGGCTTTATCGGATTCACTTTCACGCAAGGTAATTACCGGAACCACCACCTCCTGCGGCATCGCGCTGCCATGCACAAATCTTGCCCCGCCCGTGAAGTGGAAACGTGCCGCCCCTTTGGGAAGCCAAAAATCCATACTACCCTCGCCTGCTTCAGTCCCCGCAGATACCTGTGTATTCCCGCACCATGCTTTAGGATTTGCGCCAATGCCTTGCCCGATCACATAGCGTTTTTTAGCTCGAAGCATGCCCGCTGGTTTTTCATCCAAGGTCGATTTATCGGGTAAATCAAGCGCAGATTCTTGGTACATAAAACCGTGATCCGCCGTTATCAACACCACGGTTCCATTCAGGCTGTTGATGATGAAATTCGCCAACCGCCCCAGCTCATCCAGCGCACCTTGCACCGCTTCAAAAGTCTTGGTTTCCGAACCTTGCTTGTCGCCGATCATGTCTATCAAATCGTGATAGATGTAAACGATTTTCTGGTCACGGACAAATTCACGGCCTTTATCTTTGCCAAGCGCCAGCAAATCCTCCGTTTTAATTGCCACGCCGCCATACTGTTGCAGATGGGCGCTACGCTGTTCGACGGTAGACACCACAGCGCCATCCGCGCTCAAGTCAAGATTGGTGTTCAGCTTATAGGCTAATTTTGTGTGGGGCAGCAGTGATGCCATTCCCAAGGCGGTATAACTGGGCAAAACCCCAAGCATGGCGGAAAGGGATGCCTTGAAGCGGTTGCGGCTGTTGATAATCCGAGTCAGCTCTTCTGCCGCCTCATACCGGAATGCATCCGAAATCACCACGAATACCCGCTTTGCTCCGCCATCCAGCACCGGCTTCACATGCTTCAGATAGAAATCTTGCTGGTTCGGCAAGCCTTCATTTTTCCATGTTTTTAACAACCCGCTATCGCCCTCCAGCACCTTGCTCCAAGCGGAAGTTAATTGCGGAATGAACCAACCCGAGTAGGCGCTCTCGATGCGCTCGCTCAGCTCATGCAGCACGGCCCAGCCCATCGGCTCTACTGCGGCAGCGGCAAAGTTAAACTGCCGATAGAGTTGGTCGAAGCGGAATGTCTCGGCTCGATAAGCAGCCAATCCTTCGGTGGCATTCGCAAAGCTAAATCCTGTTTCATGCTTGGCCTTCAGCTCAAAGAATCCATAAGCCGCCTCCAGTGCATCGTAGCTCGCTGCCAATGCACGAGTGGTGTCGCTATCCTGAGCCAGTAAACGGTTCGCCCAGTGCCCATCGCGACGGCGTGCGATTAAGGCACTCACCGCATTCGATTCTGCACCCGATGCCGCAATAATCCGATCCTTGAGATACTTGATGATGCGCTGCTCGACCGAGGCAAAGGTCATCACCTCGGATAGATCCTCACCGGAAAGGCTGCCCAGCATCCCGGCTATGTCCAGCTCCTCGGCCACCGCATTAGACAAAGCGTTGTAACTGCCAAAGTGCGCCATATCCGAACGCCAGCGGGCAACAAATACCGCTGCATTAGCGGCCAGCGTCTTATTGGAAATAACAAAATGTCCTAATTGCCCTGGACATGTGCCGGACAACGAGCGTGAGAAATCCGTAACTAACAAATAAAATAATAAATCGCGTAATGTCGGTTCAGGTTCTGCGTAACCAAACTCCGCTTGCACCTTCGACCAGAAGGCAGGCTCCAGTTCATTGCTCTGGATGTCTTGCCATTGCTTCGTTACCGCATCAAGGTCAGCCGCTCCTTCCACGACCAATGCAGAAAATAAGCGCAATAAAATCGCCGACAACTCCGGTTGATCAGCACGCGCCAGCGCTGCCAGCATTTTGCGATCCAGAGCGTCAGCCGGATCGGTTGGAACGACCCAGCGTTTCAGCTTACCCACACGCTCCTTCGAACCCAAAAACTTCGCTCGCAACTTTAGATGCGCACGTAACGAGGGCGTGGCTAAGCCAAGGTCTTCCAGTAGCATTGAGGCGGTATCAGCACGGAATGGCTTGCTACGCAGACGAATATCCAGCAGCCAATCCTCGGCCAGCTCAGGTTCTGGTTTGTTGCTGTAGAGCAACCATTTTTGTTCTGGGGTACGTTCAATATTGAGCTTTATTTGAAGTGCTGGCTGGGAATCTATATGGACAAGCTGCACTCCCGTTAATGGCAGTCCATCGACGGAAGATAAATACTCCCTATCCGAATCATGCCAGAACACTACGGCATGACTTGCATACAGGGCAGATAAAGAATCAACAATGCGTTGTGTGCTCAATGTGGCATCTCACTCAAAGCGCATTCGAGTTGCTCTCGAAACGCACTGAAACTCGGCATTGAAGAAGCACGCTCTACATCCAATGGAT